>CAZKGX010000019.1:0-11439 GCA_964552645.1 uncultured Candidatus Saccharibacteria bacterium | reverse complement strand
GGAAGCGTTTCAAGGCTGCTTCTGTAGCAGGACCAAAGTAGGTGGATTCATTGCCCTTAGAACCAGCACCAGAAGCAGAGACTGCATAGCCACTGGTGTTAAGGAGCTTCTGGAGTTCCTTTACATCAGCACCGCTCGTACCAATTGAGAGAGGACGGTTGAATGGAGAGGTAACGGTTGGGGCAGTACCGCTCGGTGATACGCCAGGAGTGATATTTGGCGACTGAGAAGGAACCCCACTACCCGCTACAGCACCTGCGGGCGCTTGAGCACTTGTTGTCGGTGGCACTGAGGCTGCAGGAGCACCCGCACCAGCACCTGGCGCAGGAGACGTTGTTGGCTTTATGCTCACCGTTGGGCTTGGAGACGTGCTCGACATCGGTGTATTTGAAGGCGAAGGGTTTGGTGTTGCAGTTGATGTGCTTGGAGTTGGCGTCGGCGATGAAGATCCCCCACCCTGCGCCGGTGGCAAAGTGGTAGAAGTAGAACCAGATTCAAATGCACCAATATCCCAGCCATTTCCCTGTCCACGTGGCGCACCAGTAATATCCTTATCAATACCCGGCAAATTAAGACTGAGTAGATTTGTACCTGCATCAATTGCCGCCGTATCGTCAGAAGCTAGTGAATAATCGTAATTAGCATAATCCTTAAACTTTGGTTGAGCGCTTTTATTGTTTTTATATGCCGTGGCAGCATTGAATGCCTCAGCATTACTATACGGAGTCTTTGTTTTTGCGGCACGCTCACGAGGTGAATATTGAATTGTTTTGGCATTGGCATTCGTTGAGAGGCCAGAGACGATATTGTGATCAAACTGCAAATCAGCTTCACCATAATCGATACCGGAATCAGTGTATCCCTTCATATCGATACCGATAGTCGGTAATGTACCGCCGTAAATGATGTTATTTTTTATGGCCCAATTTTTATAATGGAGGGTGAGCTTTGCATAATTATTATTAAGCGGTGCAAAACGATTGCCGAGAATAACAGCATTTTGATAGGCGCCATTTGCAATAATAGTGTTATTGGCATAAACGACACCGTCCCAGTAAATATCAGTCCCTTGAAGCATTGGCGCGGTTGGGGCAACACCTTCGACACCCATAAATGTAGTGGCTTCGGACTTTGTGCTCGCAAATGTGCTCGTATCGTATATCAAATTACCGTAAATCTGTGTGCCAAGCGTCGGTGTATTCCACATCAATGGATAAATGGCACGTTCAGGCCAGTTATAGAGAATATTGTTATACCAGCGAACATAATTGGCGGGACCGGAGAGACCATCAGGATGCGCACCGTAGAGATTTTTTCCATTAGCAATAATGTTGTGATGCGACGTAAATGCACCCACCCCTTCAATACCATCGTTCCCCAGACCTTCGATAAGCGAATGGTGAATAATAATGTCATCGTACCCATCGAGGCCACTGTTATTGCGAATACTTACACCGGTTCCACCAATATCATGCACCCATACATAGGCAATTTCGCTGTTTTTTATATCACCTGCATTAACACGGATACCTGCAGCGCCGCCTGAAAGATATGCGTCTTTATTGGTCACCTCAATCCATTTTATTTTTACATTATCAGGACCACCCGACCAAATGTTAATGGCATTATCAGGTAGAGAGCTTGAATCAACAAACAGGTTTATATTATTTTTGACCAATGGAACATTGAAGGTATTGTCTCCTATGACTCCGCCATAGCTATCATTTTTTGCCCCATCAATAGTAATCCAGTCGACACCAATAGAGATGCGGCCATTAATAATGACTCTATCGTTATGCCCCGCTTCTTGGCTCACTTTTATAGTAATAGGAAGGCCGGCACTTCCCCCTTTCGCAATAGCGAGGACTTCATTGTACGTACCGCCCGATATCCAAATAGTATGGCCAGGCTTCACTGCTGTCCAATTAATTTTGGCAAAAGAGTTCCAGGCATTGGCCCATGAGGTGCCATTCGCAAGACCCGTTGCATTCACATCAACATACCAATGTGGACCAGATCCGCTATTCACAGGCAGCGCGCCTGACGTAGTGATAAAGGTCGCATCACCTGAAGTTGCTCTATTGCCCGCAGCATCTTTGGTCAGTATGCGGTAATGATAGGTGGTAGCAGCCTGCAGGCCAGATATAACCTGAGAATGACTTGTGCTGAGCGCAGTATTCAGTGTTGTCGTATTTCCATACGCCGTGGTGAGACCGTATTCAATCTGTGTGTCCGCCGCTTCATTTGTAGAAAAAAGAATGGTGGCAGCATTTGCAGTAATAGAAGATGCTTGTATGCCGCTTATTACCGGAGGATTGGTATCACTCGAAGGAAGAGCTGCGGTGTTTTTATCCAAAAGAGTAATCGAGTCGATGTAAGCATTAGCCTCACGACCACGAATGACAAGCGTGTGGGCACCCGCACTCAAGCTGAATGTTTTTGCTGCATTGCCACCTGAGGTACTGCCGCCCCAGGAGACAAATTGCTCTTCAAATCCTCCCGTAGTATTGGTATGCCAAATCATTGAAGTGTCGGGCTCGGCATCCATTCCAACAAAGAAAGAGTTTGCACTCTGTGAGGGTGCGTCTATACGCGCGGCGACAACAATGTCAGTTGGCTTTGTGAGTGAAAATGTATAGGCAGCCCTCCCACCTGTAGCAGGATCAAGTGTTTCTCTGGTCTGATATACAGCACCACCTGAAACAATAAAGGGACTAATGACACTGCCCGCTTCCGCCTGGACAGTTGTGATGACTGGATAGATACGAGTGAATTGCGCACCTACGTCTTTGAGTGCATTCATAGTGACCACACAAGAGCCGGTACCAGAACATACACCTGACCAACCAGAAAACACAGAATCAAGCGCGGGTGTAGCGGTGAGTGTAACAGTTGCACCATTTGCATACCTCTCGGCACAGTGTTTGCCACAGCTTATCCCTCCTCCGGCCACGGTACCGAGTCCTGTGCCATTCTTAGTCACGCGCAATACAAATTCTTGTGATGGGGTGAGTGTAGCTGAAGCAATCTGGGCTGCCTCCGCTGCCGTCACTGCACGATTGTAGAAACGAATATCGTCCAGGTCGCCTGAGAAAAAGCCTGCATTCGGGAAAACATAGCTCCCCGCTGCTGCACCATAACTATTTACACAATTGCCTCCATCAGACATATTTCGCGGATCGCCGTGCATCAATGCACCAAATGCAAGGTAAGCACCGAGATCAAATGCCGCTATGCCAGACATAGGAACTGAGGCAATCTGTACGCCATTATAGTACCCCTTTATGGTGATACCATCCCATGTAATCAGATAATGTGCCCATACATTGGCGGCGCCTCCTGGGAATGTCATGACATCCATTTCCGCTCCATTATCCGCATTGATGGAGAAGGTATAGTACATATCGCCATCACGATGGAACTGCCATGTGCGAGGAGTACCGGTTTTATAGGTATCCACAATACGCTGGGTAATATCTGTAGTATTGGCCGGATTGACCCATAAGCTGAGCGAGCCGCTTGGTAATTGATTGAGTTGATTAGAACGACCGACAGCAAGATAATCACCAGCAAGATCACAGGTATCTTTAACCGCTGAAAACTGCGCTGCATTGCTATTATCTGGGCCTGTTGCAAGACGAGGACACTGATTATAGGTCGTTCCATTGAGCGCAAATGCACTTTGACAGTCTGCAACATTGCCTGATCCTGAGCTATCACTAAATCGTATCGTCTTATAGGTATCCGCATTTGGACCATCGAAGGTGTCCGCATCGAAACTCCAACGAGCAATAAGGCCCTGCGAGACATCTACCGACGAAGACGGTGTGGATGGCGTTGGGCTTGGGGTTGGTGTCTGTGTTGTAGTCGGCGCTGGCGTCTGTGTCGCCGTTGGTGTTGGGGTCGGTGTCGGCGTTGTTGGATTACTTGCCGTGCCATTAAAAAGATCCTGAATCTCTGTACTTGAAAGGATTCGCCCGTAGAGACGAACATCGTCTATAGCAGCAGCTGTATATGAAGACGATGTCTGCCTATTTCCTATGCGAAGGGTTGCATTGTTGATTACAAGAGTCTCGGTGGCACTTGCCGCTTGGACACCATCTTTATATATAGTCTGCGTATTTCCATCATTTACAAAAACGATATGGTGCCATGTACCATCGAGCACAGAAGGAGCAGATGCAGCACCTGTCGCATCACCATCGACAGTACAGCGAATATTTTGTGCATCACGACCACATGAACGATTGGTGCCCCAGGCTATATACGCACCACCAACCAGGGCCGATGATTTTACCCAAAATGCAACCGTAAATTGATTGGAGCTTGGTACAGAAATAGTGGACGCTGAGGTGACATAATCATCAACCCCATCAAATTGAAGCGCACCACTCCCCACTTTCCCCGTAGTCCATGTAGGGCCGTTGGTAAGAGTACCTGTATTTGAGCCAGCAGCGTCACTAGCGGTCGCTCCTGATCCTTCATCAAAGGGATAATGAATAAGGAGACCCTGACTAAGCGATGAAACGGCTTGGGCGGTGAGATGTGAAGGGGGCGAAATGATCAGACTTAATTTTGCCGTAGTAAAAGAAAATGTGTAGGAAAGAATCCCAGCAAGGATGATAAGGAGGGCAAGAAAGGTGTAATTAGTTCGATGGCTCATTGAAATAGAAACACATTCAATACGAATACGTAAGGCTGCACCCCTTTATTATATAACGGCATCCACCATTATCACTGTGAGTAAATGAGTCTGATGCACATAAAGAAAAAGCACCTCTACAACGTAGAGGTGCTTGCTTGGCACAATGTACCAGACCACGAACGGATGAGCGATGATTGAGGCTGATTCTACACCTCGACACAAAACCCGGGAGCAATGTCTCCTGCCACGCTAATCGCTGCCACGCTTTCACCACGAAGCGCTTCTCGTCGTTTACGCGGTGCAACAGGTAAACCCTCCCAAATGCGCCGACGTCGCTCTTTCTCACTTTGACGCCAAGCAATGTAGTCTCCAAACAATTCGAAGGTATCTGTACCTGGGCAATAGATACGCTCCGCCGACTCACCTCGAACCCAGGCCACTCTTCCGATCCGCGGTTCCGCTGGCCGTGTACACCCTTTATCAGCAAAGAATTGGATATTCCCTGTAGTATTCGCATCAGCATTCATGACTTCCCTTATGGTTGAAGTTAAAGAACTACCATCATTCCGGCACACACCGAAACAAAGCGGACTCCTTCTTGAGGAGTCCGCTTTTGTAATAGAGTGAGTAATCGTGTTCTACTCGCATTGCAAAAGTGGGCTCCCCAAGGCGTGGAGATGCTTCACGGTAAGCACAATGCGTGTAAACCAAGATATATTCATGGTTCAACTATAGTATCGCATCCGTCCTCTTTTGCAAATAGGACGAGAGGATGTCAGATAAGATAAAAAGACATCGTATGGGTAGCACAGCCATAGCGAGACTTATGCCAGCAAGAGGGCCCATTTTTCTTTAAAGCCCTGCCATGTGCCAGCGAGAATAGCAGTGCGCATTTCTTCTACTAAGCGCACGGTAAAGCGAAGATTATGAATTGAGGCCAGGGTTGCTGCGAGCATTTCGTGCGCACGGAACAAATGGGCAAGATAGGCGCGTGTATGGTGCGTACAGGTATAACAATCACAATCAGGATCAATAGAACCGAAATCATCGACAAACTGGGCATTGAAGAGATTGAGGCGACTGTTGTGCTGGGCGCCCGCTGCCTTCGCCACTGTTGGCGGCACCATTACATTACCATTGCGCGCCATACGCGTAGGAGCGACGCAATCAAATGTATCAACCCCCTCCTCTACGGCCCGAATCATATCGCCAGGCTCGCCAATACCAAGCAAGTGTCGCGGCTTGTCTTCAGGCAGGATTTCATTTACCCAATGCACGGCAGTATGCATATCCTCTTTATCAAATGACCCTCCAATACCAAAACCATCAAAAGGCATGGTGGCGAGGGTGCGCGCACTTTCTTGGCGCAATTCCATATGACGACCACCTTGCACGACACCATAGAGGGCCTGCTTCCGATCATGAGCATCGAGAGAGCGCTGCGCCCAACGATGCGTGCGTTCCATAGCTTCGCGTTGATATGCCAACGATGCATCAGGCGAGGTACACTCATCAAAAGCAAAAATAATATCAGCGCCGAGAGCTGCTTGTATTTCCATGCTTCGCTCCGGCGTGAAAAAATGCTCGCTTCCATCAAGCACCGATTTAAATACCACTCCGTCTTCAGTGATTTTTGCCAAACGGGTCGCACTTTCATCAGAGATAGGATCGGGGCTCGCAGCTGCGGCACCTGTTTGTACTTTTTTGGCGCGCTTCATAGAAGATTGCCCTCCCTCACCTGGAGCAAACGCTGCGCCCAGAGAAAAAGCCTGGAACCCGCCCGAATCAGTGAACATCGGTCCCTGCCAATCCATAAACGCATGCAGTCCGCCTGCCTTAGCAATACGTTCATGCCCTGGGGCCAAATATAAGTGGTACGTATTTGCGAGCACTGCCTGCGCGCCAAGCTCGCGCACATCGCGTGATGTCAGTGCTTTCACGGTAGCCTTCGTACCCACAGGAATAAAGGCCGGTGTGGCAATAGAACCATGCACAGTATGAATATGTCCAGCGCGTCCCAAGGCGCCAGGTATTTTTTTCTCAATAGAAAAACCAAAAGACCCCATATTTTTCCTCATTCGGCTATTGTACATGAAAGATTGTCTGCTACAATGGTTTTATGTCATTCATTAAAAAACTGTTTGATACTGATATTCCGCAAGACGCTATTGCCAAAGACGAGACGCACAACATAGAAAAGATACGAGCAGAGTTCCATCGCGGCTTTGAATTTATAAAAAAATACCCCCGTTCGGTTACTATCTTTGGTTCCGCTCGCTTTAGTGAGGCAAATCCGCACTATAAAGACGCGCGCGAGCTTGCGCGACGTATTACTTCTGAGCTTAAGTATGCAGTGGTCACAGGTGGCGGCCCTGGCATTATGGAAGGAGCCAATCGCGGCGCCCTTGAAGGTGGCGGCGACTCTGTTGGCCTGACTATTCGCCTCCCTCGTGAGCAGCATTCAAATCATTACTTGACCGCTGAATGCGAATTCAACTATTTCTTCGTGCGCAAGACCATGCTCACCTTCGCTGCTGAGTCCTATGTATTTTTTCCGGGCGGTTTTGGCACTATGGATGAATTTTTCGACATTACGACGCTCGTACAAAATAAAAAAATTCCTCGCGTACCTATCATCTTGGTCGGCGCTGACTTTTGGCGTCCAATTATGGAAGCACTTCATCGCACCATGCTCGAAAAGCATCAGACCATATCGCCGGTAGATATGGATCTCTTTACTATCACCGAAAATTTCAATAAAGCATTGGAAATTATTTCTTCCGCACCCGTACGTGATTGGTGGCTCGACTATGAAGCGGTCAAAAAAGGGAGCGAGGCTGCGGCGGTGGAAGCGGCGGCCGCTGCCTATCGCGCACGCATGGGAAGTGCAAAATAAATAAAAAGAAAATATAAAAAGAAACCAGCGCCCCGAAGGGCGCTGTGTTTTTGATTTGCGGTCTACCGAGCGAAACAATGATGCTCGCTAGGCTGGGACCACCGTGGTGGCGGCCAATTTGAATTGCCTTGCGGGACGACGATCATTCAAACCATCAACGCCCAATTGGACAGGCCGCGCTGCCGGAAAGACGTTATTGAGGATAGCTGTGATTTCAGTTTCGGCAAGTGGTAAGGCCCGCACGAAACAGCGAACCTTCTCTCCATCGACGGCCTCCGCAGGGACGGAGCGCAAGAACTTGCCGTTACGACCATTCGTAAACGAGAATTCATTGAGTACCGGTAGGAGTTCTGCCAACTGACGTTTTTGATCGTGAATACGTCGCCTCCGAACTTCTTCCGTCTGATCGTCACTACGACCTTGCTCTCCCAAGCGTCGGATCATGTTGGCCTCCAAGACAGCTTCGTCGTCGCCCTGGAGGTGAATGCATGCATGGAGTGCCGGATAAGCATACCACGCCTGGCGTGGCGTTCGGGGAAAGCCATCCACAATCAGAAACCGAAGGTCTCCCCCGAACAACTGCCGATGGGAGTGTAGCTGATTGATTGCCCCTCTAAGGACGATAGCCGAGGTTAGCTCGTCGGAAACGAGCCGACCTCGAACAATGTCTTCCTGTGCGGTGGCAGCCTCACAGTAAAGTGGGTGCTGTATATCTTTCGCAGCCTCCTTAAGGCAGCGGCTCGAGCTCAGAACACCGATACCCGACTTGAGCAGAGCTACCTGAACTCTCTCGAGTACATACCCCTTACCCACCCCAGCCACACCAAGCACAGGGACAAGCAGGACACCTTCCCGTGAAAGGTGCATTGCTGCCGTTTCTGCAAGAGTATGACATTTGGAATTAAGAGCCATGACAGACTTCCTCCAGAGTAAACAAAGGTTTTTGACTCAAATCGTACCCCAACGCAGGGGTAGAAACGAAAAGAGCGCCGGCCAAAATCGTACCACAAAAACAGCATATGAAGCAAGCTTAGCCCTTATCGCCCTTGGGGATAAGGGGTTCACGGCTTACTAGAGCACCTATTGATTTGCAGTCTCTCTTTTGACCACAAAATAGCCACGACCAATATCTTTGATGAATTGTTTTGCGCGATCCTTCTCTGCATCCACGGTTTCGGTACTTGCGCCGGCTGCTGCCAAATACGGATCAGCTATTACTGCCCCATTTTTTGCAATAAAAGCCTTATCGCTGAATATATCGGATACAAGAGTCAAATGCTTGAGAGCGCGAGCGGCAAAACTGCTGAGCCAAACGTCGCGATCGTCACCGGTAAGCAAGGCTGGCTGGCTCTGATAGCTCTTTGTTGGGAAAAGATCGTAGCGAATTTCTGTGGGGAAAAATGAAATCTTAACCGAAAGGCCACTTTCTACTTCTTTGTTGAAATATTGATCGAAAATGAAATTGCCGAGCGAATAGAAGATTGGCTTGTCATGATAGAGCTCGAGCGGCTGCACCACATGTGGGTGGCTACCAATAATGAGATCTGCTCCAGCATCAACAAGCGCATGAGCCAATGAACGCTGCGTTGCTGAGGTCGTGGTTGCATATTCATCGCCCCAGTGAATAGCCACAACCACAAATGAATTTTTTTCTTTCTTAGCGCGGGCAATCGTCTCACTTGCATCCTTTGGATTAAACTCTATACCCACTGTGTTTAAGCCAATGAAAGAAAAGCGTTCGCCATTGATAGAGCGATGGGCCGTGTATTTATAGCTTGTTTCAGTAGGATTGCCGAACCATGTGATTTCATGATCCTCAAGTGCTTTTTGGGTATTGGCATAACCATCTTTACCCTGATCGTACATGTGATTATTGGCCAATGCTACTGCCCATACATTGAAAGCGGCCAAAAGCGGCGGCACAGAATCATCGAAAGAAAATTGCATTGAACCATTGGCAGTCTTGGTGTGTTTTGCTGCACCAGGGATGGGACCCTCAAGATTGCCGAGCACAAAATCACTATTCCATAAGAATTGCGCTGCGCCACGGAATGGATAATTGTTCCCATTCTTTTCACGAAGGGTTTCAACATTGCGACCAAGCATTATGTCGCCCACGGCAACCATTGAAACTTTTGGAATATCGGTGAGATATTCGTGAAGTGGTGCGGTGGTAGTAGAAGTGGCAATAGCGACTGCTGCGGTTTCTTGATTTGCATTGGCAGGATCATCCGAAACACGTAAGGCATAGAGAGCGAGGGTGCCAGCAAAAGCAACGATCACTAAGATCGAAAGAGAAATCATGTGTCGCTTATAGCGCCCCTGCGGTGGCATGAGCCTATTATACGACAAACAATTGTTCGTGCCTGTCAATATGTGGATTATTCTGCCCTATTCCTCGTCTTCAAGATGATCAAATTCGGCAGCATCAGATGGATCTGCATCCTGATGTGCCATAAAATCCTCAAGATCCTCGCCGAAAGCCTCTTCATCCTCTGCACCAGGAGTAGCATGCGGAGTTCCGTATGGAGCTGCGGCTGCATCATTGATAATGGCTGCATTTGTTTCAAATTCTTCTTCCATATGTGTATATAGTGATGAATGATTAAAACCCGCCAAAGACCATGCAATACCTATACCAGGATTCTCTTCTATCATAATAAAATCTCTATAAGCATATTCGAGACTACCGCCAATGAGGCCGGAGAGTTTTGGTGGAGCGCGCAGATGGAATAAAGGCGAACCGTATTCTTGTTCATTCACAGAGGCTTCGACAATAGCGTATGCCTGCTCACTCGAGACTGACCTATCGTTTTGCCCGGATTTTATAAATACCTGCCCTGCCATAAGCGCAGGTGTACGTTCACAGCGCAATGATTCATTTGCTGAGCAATAAGAAAGCATAAGCATATCGAGGCCGGCGCTTATATCTGATTCAAAATCTATATCAGCAAAGTGGAGGGTGGCGGGAATGGCATGGCGGAGCCTATAGACAGCAATACCACGAGCGCTATCACAGTCTATAAACTGTATATGGCTATATTTGAGTGCGCCGGACGGATCTCGCACTGCAGCAAAAAGCCGCTCTGTGTCCTGCCACGTCAGAGAATCGTGTACCACGGATGCTGTTATTAAAAATTGCCCTTCAAGTACAAAACCGCTCCCACAGACAAGTGCTGTAGTGCCGAGCGCAGATGAATCTTCTATATGACCAATAAAAGCCACAGCTCCACGAAAACGATCCATGACATCCTTAATAAAAAGATGTCGCTGATGCCATTCTATACATGCTACTGATGCCTTTTGTGTCTCGTTTTTCATAGACACATTTAACCATAGTGGGCATGAAGATCCCTTAAAGAAAGGATAAAGAAATTATGAAAAAGGAATCGAGAAAAAATGAAGATGTGCACCCCAGATAACGCGCCCCTAGAAACTGAGATTGCGAATAATTTCACAATCAATAGTATCAGGTGTTTCTTCGCGCAATTTTCCGTAAAAACGAATGGTATCGCCTGGAGCAAAACGATTGAGTGATATAATCTGACGCTTTGCATTGAGCACTGGCGTCGATGAAGGCACAACAACCTTATACTCAACTTGATTGATACTTACCGTTAAAGTAGCCGGCAAAGAAGTGCTTGTGGTGCTGCGATAGACCCCTTCGAAGTTACGAGGTTGGAATACAGACATGTCCTGATAGAGGCGTATGATCTTTGCATCGAGAACATTGGTGCGAGCATCGTACGTACCAAAAGCTTGAGAAATACGAGCACCCTTCACAAGTGCACCTGTAGGAGCGCTCACATTGCCGCGAGTCACAACCGTGCTTGTGCCGATAAGCATTGTAAGCGTGCTACCATCACTTGCTTTCAAAGAAAACTTTGCATCATTAAAG
>CAZKGX010000018.1:0-12451 GCA_964552645.1 uncultured Candidatus Saccharibacteria bacterium | reverse complement strand
TGATAGGATAAATGTGTTATGCAAACACAAACTATTCTCATTGCTGCCGACCATGCAGGATTTGATCTCAAGGACCATTTGAAGCACTATCTTACCGGTCGTGGATATCAAGTTGAAGATTGCGGTGCCTCAGAGAAGAATCCAGATGATGATTATCCCGAGATTCTGATTCCTGTTGCTCTGCGCATTTCAGAGAAACCCACAAAACTAAAGGCAATAGTCATTGGTGGCTCAGGGCAAGGGGAAGCAATTATCTGCAATCGTTTTCCGGAAGTGCGCGCAGCGGTCTTCTATGGTTCCGGAAATGATGAAGAGCTTCTCTCACAGATAATCACTTTATCTCGCGAGCATAATGACGCCAACATCCTTTCTTTAGGAGCACGATTCATTACTAAGGAACAGGCTGAGAAAGCGGTAACGCTATGGCTCGATACGGCATTCTCAGAGGATGAGCGACACGTCCGTCGTCTCGATCAGATAGAAAATATTGCGTAAGTTTCATATAATTAATAGTTGTATCTTTATTAGTTAAATTTTATACCATGTCTGACGTATCATTTGAAAACGAAACTATATCTCGGCCTAATATCTATAATCAGGGACCAAAGGGTATTCCCGCATTCCTTATTAAGTGGAGAGTAGTGAAAGATGAAAAACAGGCAGAAAAAGTACAACTCATTATTATTGCTGTCTGTTTCCTTCTCTCCTTCTACTTCTTCTTTTTCTAGTTACACCATGAAATTATCGCAATGCGATTTTGTGCAATGCAAGAGGGGGTTTACGCTCGTAGAGCTTCTCGTGACTTGTGCTCTTTTGGCGGTGATTGCGGCCGTGATTTTATTTGGTCTTGTAAATGCAAGAAATCAATCAAAAGATGCGCGTGCAATGGCTGATATTAAGCAGATTCAAAGAGTGGTTGAGATTTATTATGATCAAAATGGTACGTACCCCACACCTACATGTGCTACGTCCGGAGGGTGGTATCGTTCAGATAAAAATGCCTCAGGAGAGTGTTGGATTGTGCTCCAATCTACTCTCGGCTCTTGGTTACCAAAGTTGCCGGTGCACCCGGACAATACAGGTAATTACGTGTATGCATATAAACCTCAAAATGGTGGCGCGGGGTATTGTATAGCAACTATTTTCAAGGTCATAAGCAATCAGCCTGGTGATGGTTGTTATACGGGTGGTTTTTGTCTCGGTGCGAGTTATTCAACCGACGGTCGCTGTGGCGGTGTAGTCTACTAAAACCTATGAATATTGTTCCTGCACTTTTATCACCTCACTATGAACATATTACCGACGATATTCGTCGGCTGGTGACTGTTGCCGGTCGTATAAAGGCGATTCAGATCGATATATGCGATGGGTCTTTTGTTACTTCGAAGACCTGGCCTTTTTCTGATCAAACACCCAATGAAGACGCTCATTTCCAGGCGCTCATACATGAGACTGAAGGGTTGCCGCTCTGGGAAGATTTTGATTTTGAGGCTGACCTCATGATTTCAAAACCATTAGCCCAAGCTGAAATGTGGGTCAATGCTGGTTTTTCAAAACTGATTTTTCATGCCGATGCTTTATTGGCTGAAAAAGAGGGTAATGCAGAGGCTATCATAGCGGCATTTGATACGCTCCGTAGTCTTGCGCATATTACTGTGGCTATTTTGCCAGGACATTATTTGGATGAAGCACGACCTGAAGGTGCTGCTGTGCTCAAATTACTTGCAGCTGCGGATAGTATTCAGTGTATGGGCATTGCCCGTATTGGCTATCAAGGGGAAGTGCTTGACCCAAAGGTCTATACACAAATCGAAGCAGTGAAGCAGCATTTTCCTGATAAAAAAATCGCTGTCGATGGTGGTGTCCGTCTCGAAAACGCTGCGGATCTAGTGCGTGTTGGCGCCGATACACTGGTTGTGGGCTCTCTCCTTTCCGATAGTGATGATCCTCGAGGTATAATAGAGATGCTCTCTGAGGCGGCTTCCTAAGATAGAAGTATCCTGGTGGGCTCCATATGATTCCTTTGACCCCTGAAAAAATTGTAGTGCTCACAAAGAAAGCCGCTCTCCTGCGCGCAAGCCTTATTCGTGCTCTTATTCAAGCAAAGTCTGGGCACACGGCAGGTCCGCTCGATATGGCAGATATCTTTGCCTATCTTTTTTTCCATGCATTGCGCCATGATCCAAAGAACCCCGATTGGCCTGAGCGCGATCGCATTGTTTTGTCTAATGGTCACATTTGTCCCATCCTCTATGCGGCTATGACCCATGCCGGCTACGGCAGTGTAAAGGAGTTCGAAGAGAAGTTGCGCACCTTCGGCAGTCCATTTCAAGGGCATCCACACCGCGACTTTCTCCCTGCACTAGAAACCAGTTCCGGCCCGCTTGGCTCAGGGCTTTCACAGGCTGTCGGCATGGCTTTGGCAGATCGCATTGATCGCGGTCGTTCCTCTCCTGTGCAAATATACTGCCTCACGGGCGATGGCGAACTCGATTGCGGTCAGATTTGGGAAGCGGCTATGCTTGCGGGGAAAGAGCGCTTACAAAACCTCACGGTCATTGTTGATCGCAACAACATACAGATTGATGGCTATACAGAAGATGTTATGCCGCTTGAGCCATTGGCCAATAAATGGCGCTCATTTGGTTTCCATGTCACTGAAGTCGATGGGCATAATTTTTCTGATATTGATCGCGCCATAGGGGAAGCACATGCGGTGTTTGATAAGCCATCAGTTATTTTGGCGCAGACAATTGCTTCAAAAGGCATCCCTGCCTTTGAAAGGAAATTTGAATGGCACGGAAAGCCGCCAGGAACACCTGAAGAAATTGAAATAGCAATGCGGGCAGTGGCAGAGTGGGAGCAGCTGCAAGAAAAGTAAAAAGTCAAAGGTAAAAGGTAAAAAGTGAGAACGAGAACATAAAAAATGCTGAATCATACACAAAAAATAAATCCAAAAGTCTTTGATGCTGATGTTGAGCAGCAGCCTATTCGCCGTGGTTTTGGCGAGGGCTTATTGGAAGCGGCGAAGGCCGATGCGCGTATTGTTGGTCTATGTGCCGATCTTACTGAATCAACGCAAATGCATCTCTTCAAGCAGGCATTTCCGGATCGTTTTGTGGAAATTGGCGTGGCTGAGCAAAATCTAGCAAGCGTGGCCTCTGGTATGGCGGCTATGGGTAAGATTCCTTTCATTACCTCATATGCAATGTTTTCTCCGGGTCGTAATTGGGAGCAAATTCGCACCACTATTTGTTATAACAATCGACCAGTCAAAATCGCAGGCTCACATGCGGGCATTTCGGTGGGCCCCGATGGAGGCACGCATCAGGCCATAGAAGATCTGGCTCTTATGCGCATCGTCCCTCGTATGGTGGTTATTTCACCGTGTGATGCAGTAGAAGCACGCAAGGCAACATTGGCTGCAGCAAAGACAGATACTCCTGTTTATATCCGTCTAGCACGTGAGAAAACGCCGATCATCACAAGCCCTGAAACACCTTTTGAGATTGGTAAGATGCAAGTGTTGTGGCAGCCGGTGGCGGGGAAGCCAGACGCCACTATTTTTGCAACAGGTGCATTACTGCATCGAGCACTCATTGCTGCGCGCGATCTGCAAAAAGAAAAAATCGGTATTGCCGTTATTAATGTAGCCACCATTAAACCTCTTGATACACGCACTGCGCTCAAGTGGGCTGAAGCTGCTGGCGCTGTTGTCTCTGTAGAAGAACATCAAATTGCTGGAGGACTTGGCAGCGCACTCTCTGAGGTCTTTGTAAAAGAAATGCATCGCCCGCCTGTTATGGAAATGATTGGTGTCCACGATCAATTTGGTCAATCAGGCAAACCTGATGAGCTCATCGAACACTACGGTATGGGCGTATCCCACATTATTGCTGCCGTAAAAAAGGCAATCAAAAGAAAAGCATAAAACACCTACCACAGGGGTATATTGAAGAGAGGAATCGAGAAGTGAATATTAGAGAGGGCGAGGAATGTAGTCAGCAGGTGCTTTTGCCAAAAAACCTTCGAGCTCAGCGCGAGTGAGAAGGCCTTTTTGTGCGCCTGTATACTGCACTACGGACATTGAATTGATGGGGGCAAGACGAAGTGCATCGATGCTATTTCGTCCCATAGCAAGTGCGGCTACGAAAGTAGCAGAGAAGGCATCACCACAGCCTGTTCTTTCGTATGGAGGCTTTGGATCTGGGTATGGCGGCATGAAATAGTGTTTTCCATCCGCATCTCTCATATAGGCACCCTTTGGCCCATCTGTCACCAGGACAATGCGCGGACCAAATGTTGCAAGGCGATCCATAAGGGCAGGTAAGGTGCGGTCTTCTGTCTCAAGGATACGCTGCGCTTCTTCCACATTTACACAAAACACCTCGGTGCGACGATAGATACGATCAAGGCGTGTCTGGCCAAGTTTCATCTGGAACGTGCCTGGTTGAAAACAGAGTTTCGTGGCAGGGTTCTTTTCAAGATAATCAGCCACTTTGTCGAGCACCGCTTCTGAACCTGCACCCATTGAGCTCAAATAGATCCAACGTGCCGGAGGGAGGTGTGCTGTCTTGTAATTGAACTGCACATGATTAACCAAAATAGTTCGCTCAGCACCGTACCAAATGACATAGTGATAATTGGTCGGCTTGCCATGCTCTGTATGTATAAGGGAAGTGTCGACATGCGCAGCGACAAGGTTGGCCACACATTCACGGCCATGCTTATCACTTCCGACTGTGGCTACAAGAGTTGATCTTAAGCCAAGACGAGCCATGGCCACTGCGGCATTTGGACTATTGCCCACACCACAAATCTCTTCAGCACTTTCAAACGGCACCTTATCACCGAATTTCATACAAATTTCACAGCGATTATTGTCTATATTGCAGTAGACGCCGGCCTCTTTTATTTTTATAAATGCATCACAGGTAATGTCGCCGATAGCAATAACATCAAGCGGTTTGCGAAGGGATGTAAACATACCACCAGTATATAAGGGAAAAAGTAAAAGGTAAAAGGTTAAAGAAAGGTTAAAAGTGGTCCTTGAAAAAGAAAAGCGCCGACGGGGAGGTCGGGCGCTTCTTGTGTTCGACGGGGTGGAGCCTTTCAGCTGCGGGTCACTCCGATACTGGAGTTGTTTCGATTTCCGTTTTCAGTAACCACAGGGCAATAATCATTACTGTGGTGCTGATGGCGAAGGCAAATGCAATGCCTGTGGACGAAGGATTTCGGCTGCAACAACTTATGAATACACCGACAGTGGCAAGAGTCGCATGTTTCCAGGCGTAGCCTGAAGGTATCACGCTGGAAGAGCGTTTCAAACCACTCACTTCCATTACGGGCACAATGATTGCGCCCATGAAAGCGGTGACACCGAGCCAGGAAATCCATGCGTTGTAGTGGCTACCAAAGGCCACTACACCTACGATTGTAAAGAACCAAGATGTGTATCGTGTCAACATACCAGCAAATATAATACCCGATGTAATTTATATGTATCAAGGGAGAAGATATGCTTCCATTTTTTCATATACCACTCTCTGCTCATGCACTCTACATATGCCTTTGTTCAAAGGGTCTCCATGATAAAATAGAGAGCACACAGCAATATCATTATGCAAAAAACAAATCTTCTTACCGTGCTCCAAAATGTGCAGTCTGAACGGCGGGCTCTGGCTCATTTTAATGTTTCAACTGCTGAGCTGATGCGTGCCATCGCCTATGCGGCTCGTGATCTTGGGGTGCCAGTAGTCATTGGTCTCTCCGAGGGCGAGCGTGATTTTGTTGGTATTAAACAGAGTATGGCTCTTGCTAAAAGTCTGCGCGAAGAGGGGTGTGATATCTATTTGAATGCCGATCATACCTATAGCTATGAGCGATGTGTGGAAGCTCTTGATGCCGGTTTTGACAGTGTCATTATTGATGGGGCAAAGTTGCCGTATGGTGAAAATGTAAATCTAACCAAAAAAGTGGTGGCATATGCGCGTGCAACGTGGCCAGATGTGATTGTTGAAGGTGAGTTCGGCTATATTGGCCAATCATCAGCGGTCATAGACAAACTTCCTGAGGGGGTGGATATGGAGCGCGGCCTTACCGATCCGCTTATTGCCAAGCGCTTCGTTGATGAGACGGGGGTCCGTTGTTTTGCGCCGGCAGTGGGGAATGTGCATGGTATTATTCGTAGCGGACAGCCTTCATTGCGCATTCCTCTAATACGTGAAATCCGCGCAGCAGTACCACTTGAGGTGCCGCTCGTGCTTCATGGTGGGTCAGGTACACCTGACGATCAGTTTACGGCTGCCATCGATGCTGGTATTGGCCTCATTCATGTGAGTACTGAACTTCGTGTGGCATATCGTGATGCTCTCGTTACATCACTTTCTGCTGATTCGAATGTTGTTGCGCCATACAAATACATGGCGCCGGCAGTAGCGGCGGTGGCTGCTTTAGCAAAGAGGCGCATGGAGTTGTTTACCCGCCGTTGGTAAGAGAGTTCGTCACAGAAGCGCACCGTTTCATTTTTCATTGATTATAAAGGATAAAAACATATGCAAAGCAATAAAAAAGTCTATATAACCCGCCAGATTCCGCAGAACGGCATCGATCTTTTGCGTGCCAAAGGATATGAAATTGATATCAATACAAAAAATCGCCCTCTCACAAAAAGTGAATTGATGCGTCGCCTCAAGAAAAAGCAGTATGATGCTGTCCTCTCTCTTTTGACTGATACTATTGATGCAGATGTAATGTCAGTTGCACCGACGGTGAAGATTTTTGCTAATTATGCTATTGGATTCAACAACATCGATACCGCTGAGGCAAAAAAGCGCGGCATTGCAGTGACAAATACGCCGGGCGGCGGTGCTGATCGTGTGGCGGAGCATGCCTGGGCTCTCATTTTGGCGCTCACATGTCGTATTGTGGAGGGAGATCGATATATGCGTGGTGGCCGATATGTCGGTTGGGACCCTATGATTTTCCACGGCACTCGTTTGGCCGGAAAAACTTTGGGTATTGTGGGAACAGGTCGTATTGGAGCCGATGTGGCGCAGCGCGCCGTGCACGGTTTCGGTATGAAGGTCGTCTATTTTGATGTGCGTCGCAATGAAGATTTGGAAAAAAATGCCGGAGCGCGATTCTTTGATTCAGTGGATGCTCTTTTGCCTGAAGCTGATGTTGTGTCGCTCCATGTGCCGCTTACGCCAGAAACAAAGCATACCATCGATGCTCGTCGCCTTGCTTTGATGAAACCAACTTCGTATCTGATCAATACCTCGCGCGGTCCGGTGGTGGACGAAATTGCCCTTGTGGCAGCTTTGCAGGCAAAGCGTATTGCTGGTGCCGGTCTTGATGTCTTTGAATTTGAGCCAAAGCTGGCCCGTGGCTTAGCTGCCTTGCCAAATGTGGTTTTGACGCCACATATCGCTTCAGCCACCATAGAAGCCCGTCTTGATATGGGGAAATTGGCTGCCGAGAATATTATCGCTGTGTTGGAGGGTCGGGGTCCGGTCAATCCGGTGAATTAGCGGCCTCTGTGTTGCTTTTTCAATTAAATAATGTATAGTACTGCCTACTATGGTTACACTTAATATTGAGAAGCGCGAAAGCAAGACCTCGCTCGCTAGCCTCCGTGCCGGCGGCAAAATTCCTGCTGTCTATTACGGTCGCAAGGAGCATTCAACCCCTATTGCCGTTCCTAAGGCTGAATTTTTGCGTGTATGGAGAGAAGCTGGTGAATTCGCCGTTGTTACTTTGAAGGGTGCTGGCGAAGAGCATGATTCTCTTATTAAGGACACTGACCTTGACCCTGTCACTGGCGAATTCCGCCATGTCGACTTTTATGTTATTGAAAAGGGCAAGAAGCTTCAGGTTGCTGTTCCTATTACCTATGTCGGCGTTGCTCCTGCAACCAAGGATTTGGGTGGTATTTTGGTGAAGGTGCTTCACAATTTGAAGATTGAAGCTATGCCAAAGGACTTGCCTCGTTCTATTGAGGTAGATGTCTCTGTTCTCGCTACTCTCGACAGTGCTATTCATGCTAAGGACCTTGTTTTGCCAGCTGGCGTTACATTGGTTGAGAAGCCTGAGGAAATTGTCGCTTCTATTACCAAGTACGTTGAAGAGAAGGAAGAGGTTGCTGCTCCTGACTTGTCGGCGATTGAAGTCGAGAAGAAGGGTAAGGAGGCAGTTGAAGGTGAAGCTGGTGCTGAAGGCGCCGCTCCTGCTGAAGCTAAGAAAGAAGAGAAGAAATAATTCTCTCCCCACGCTGTATATGATGCAAAAAGAGGGCGCGCCCTCTTTTTGTTTTGTGGGGGAGTGCGGTACAATGAATTGGTGCATACCATACAGAAGCCATTTCGCTTGATGTATAGGGTTGTCTTGACCGTTGTGTCTATAACGGCCTTTTCTTTTATGACTCATACGCTCATAGTGGCAGCGCCTGTTCATGCTCAAACAGCGCAGCCGGATGCTGCTCAGGCTGCAGCAATCCGTCGCGCCGCCCTTGAGTCCCAGCTCGCAGCGCTCGAAAAAGAGATAGACAATCAGCGTTCTATTCTTGAAGTAAAGAAAAATCAGCGCGTCAGCCTTGAGCGTGACATTGCTATTTTGACTGCAGAAATAAAGCAGGCCAAACTGGCCATCCAAGCGCGCAATTTGCAGATTGAAAAATTGGCCGAAGATATAAAAGATAAAGAAAAGACCATTGGCGTTTTGACCGATAAGATTGAGGATGAAAAGCAGTCCATGGCCGATCTGATGCAGCGTGCTCAAGAGTTCGATAATTCTTCATTGGCAGAGGGACTTTTGGCCGGCAAGACGCTCTCTGACTTTTTCCAAAATGTGAGTGAATACCACGCAATACAGGAGGCGTTGCGCACCTCATATTTGCAAGTTGCAAGCGACCGCACCGAAACACAGAAGCAGCGCGATGATTTGGCTGATAAGAAACAAGAGCAAACCGATTTGCTTGCCATTCAGCAGCTCCAGAAAAAACGCCTCGATCAGCAAGAGGCTGAAAAAAAGAAGATCCTTAGTCTTACAAAAGGTATTGAAGCTGACTATCAAAAATTGCTCAAATCAAAAGAGTTGAGTGCTGCTTCGATTCGTGCTGAACTCTTCACCTTGCAGGGCTCGGCTGCTATTCCTTTTGAGAAAGCCCTCGAATATGCCAAGCGCGCAAGTATAAAGACGGGTGTTCGCCCAGCATTTATCCTCGGCATTCTCGCTGAAGAGTCAAATCTTGGTCAGAACGTTGGCACGGGAACATGGCGTGTCGACATGAAGGCACCGCGCGATACGGTACCGTTCCAAGACATAACGTCACGCCTCGGCCTTAATCCTGATAAGATGCCTGTATCGAAAAAAGCTTGGTATGGATGGGGTGGTGCTATGGGTCCTGCACAGTTTATTCCTTCGACGTGGATTCTTTATGAAAAGAAGATTGCCGATGCAACAGGGAAGAGCGTGCCGAATCCATGGGATCCAGAGGATGCCATTATGGCCTGTGCTATTTTGTCCAAAGAAAATGGCGCTGCAGGTGCATGGCCAAATGCCACTGCCGCTCTCAAGGCATCATATTCGTCTCAAACCAGTAAAACACGTGCGGCAGAACGCTTGGCGGCCCTTCGTTACCTTGCTGGATGGACCAATGCCACAAAGAGCGCCTACGCTTTCTATGGCGATGATGTGATGCAATTGGCTGATAAGTATCAAAAACAAATTGATATACTCGGCGGATTTTAGGAGAGTCTTCTCATCTTTATGGATAAGAAGGATACTTTGCTTACAAAAGAGGAGAGGCACTTGACAATCATCCAAAGACTGTGGTACGATACCGGTAAGCTTACTCTAAAGCACACCCATGACTACCAATACACTACGCACTCATTTGAACTGTTTACTTGGACTCGCCTCGTTTTTTATTTTGATTTCTATGTCGTGCGGCATTTCTATTGCTGCAGCACAGGAAATGAATGCTTCTGCTACAACAACCGAAGTGGTATACAGCCAGGATGTCATTGGTGCTACCACCAGCATACTTGCAAGTACGTCAAGGACCACCTCTCCTTCTTGTGTTTTTATACAAAAAAATGTAGCTGTTGAAAGTGTTGATGCAAAAGGAGCGTCGGACACAACGGTGGCTGATTTGCAGGCGTTTCTTGCTGCTCAAAAATACCTTAGGGTTCGTCCAACAGGGTATTTCGGTCCACTTACATTGAATGCCGTCAAAAATTTCCAAAAAGAACACGGTATTCTTACAACTGGTTTTGTCGGTCCTTTAACGCGCAATGCTATAAAGAGTATTACGTGTGGTACTGACCTTGGTTTTATCGGCCCTCGTCTCACTATGGCAACACTTGATGCCGCATCTTCTACAGCGGGCACAATGGCAACATCAACTGCAACTGTGGCTACAACAACGATTGCAAGCGCGACGACAAGCACTCCTTCAATTGTGCTTGGAGGTGGCGGTGGAGGGTATGTTGCAAGTGTGGCCACAACACTTTCTGGCGGTAATGCAACAACCTCTGATGTTGATCCTAACTACACCCCAGAAACTAATATTCTAAGTGCCATTGAAGCGTGGATACGTGCCAATCCTCGTACCTTTATCAATCCTCCTGTCGGCACTGAGACTGATATGGATCTAAACAGCGATAATCGCGTTGATTTGGCGGATGGAATGATTATGCGCTCGATTCATAGCAAACCAGACGATATCTTTGTGGGAGTCTACAGAAAAATCATGCATGCAGTTGCTTTGCGTGAAGGGGTTGTTGCTGGAGATGCGCAATTTCTTACATGCTTTGACGCCAATAAAGACGGTATCATTGATGCGACTGATTATGTGCGTATATCAAAGGCTCTGATTGCCACTCGTGCATTTACTCCACCTTTGACCATCTCACCATTGCCAAATAAAGTTATTGTCACTACAAACGGTGATACTGCACCTTCGCAGAACATAGCTATAGGTGTGACTGACCAGCTTCTTGGTGGTTTTGAAATCAATAATACTGGCACGGACATCGTAGTAATCAAGAAGATTGTCCTTGACCTTAATGTATCAGCTGGTGCAGGTACAAAAACCGACATTACCACTATCGGTATATACGATGAAAATGGTGTTATTGTTGCTGGTCCTGTTGACGTACGTGCAGATGGTTCTGCGAATGATGGAAAAATAGTCTTCACTGATCCAATCTACGTTCGTTATGCCGCTACGAGCAAGTTTACGGTAAAGGGTGCTATCAGTCGCACAATGGGTGAAAATCAAACTGTCACTTTGTCATTTGCAGAGATGGAATGGCCAAAGGGTGCGCATACGGATATGGTCTATATCGTACCTTCTGTTGCGGGCATGACCATGAAGACAATGACGATAAAAGGGGCGCATGTGACTATTAGTTCTCGTGTAGGAGGAGGTGGATATATGGTTGATGCAGGAAAGGCTGGTGTAGACGTTGCCTCAATTATGTTTGATGCTCGTGATTCAGCCGAAGACATTCGTGTCAGCGGTATTCCTGCATGGCGCTACGTATATGATGGGATAGCAGGGGATGAGATCAGTGTCTGTCAGGTATTTTATGGCAATACTTTGCTTGTAAATGAGTCACATATTGTCTATCCAGTTGCTGGTGCAAATGGCGCTCCCTACGCATTTACATTCGATACCCCTCTTATTGTGAAGAAAGGCTCAGCTCTTCTTATTGATTTGAAGTGTGATGTTTCTCCATTGGTACCAGAGACTGCTACATTGCATTGGGATATCGATAGTGCTGCGGTTGCTTCACTACCACTCACTGCCCTTGGTTCTGGAAATCCTGTAATCGCCAGCGGTGAGGCTATAGGTCCTACTATTATGTTTAACAATCCTCTCTTGCGCGCTACGGCACCTGCTGCGCCTACGGCGCCTACTACTCCCACAGCACCTACTGATGCGGCTGTCGATGCAACCACTACTTCTCCCTCAACACCTGCAGTGGAATAATGCCAGATAGGGAGGTGAATACGTGGGGTTGCGATACTCTTCTTTACATCACTTTTATTAAATGTCAACTGAGGTGCGTTTGCGGTTTTTACCCACTTCTGGTATAGTACCCCTCACACAAATCACATGAAGAAAGATATTCATCCCGACAATTATCGCCCCGTCCTTTTCATCGATAGCTCGAGCGGTGCTGAGTTTATTATTGGCTCTACGGTAGAGACCGCCGAAAAGGCTAAGGCCAAGATTGAAAATGGCGTTTTAACTTTGACTCTTCCCAAAGAAGAATCTGAAAAAGCACGCTTAATTTCTATTAACTAAAAGGAGGTTTCTATGTTTGGAAAAGATCTTATTTGCAAAAATAAAACAGAAGTTCAGGAAAAAACGACAAGTTTTAAAACCTTCATGCCTGAAGTTGATATTTATGAAAACAATGAAGCTTTAATCCTTGTTGCT
>CAZKGX010000017.1:11121-12642 GCA_964552645.1 uncultured Candidatus Saccharibacteria bacterium | reverse complement strand
ATAGTAGCACATAAAAAGCGTGCCTGATTTGCTCTACCGACGGTGTAAAGAAAGACCAACCCCGCGCATTGCTGCAGCGGGGTGGGGTGAGTGAAAGGTCAGGCGATTTACTCGATGAGACCGCGAGGAGGAGGCCCTTCGTTTGCCACAACTTCGATGGCGGCGTCGTCTTCGAGATCGCCATCAACCTCAACAGGGATACCTACCACATGCTCAGTCCGCTCGATACGTTGGAGCTTCATGGCACCAATCTGAAAGGGAGAGGCGGCTGCACGATAGTACTGCACGATAGTACGGTCCATGACCCCATCCATCATCTTGGTGTGGGGTATCGTATATGATCAATCCTTGCTTGATTAGTTCATCGCAGGCGCGAGCAACGGCGGTAGCGCTGATGGCGTGCCCCGCCAGTGTTTTCCTGGCGGCGATGATAATGTCGCAGATGTCGAGACCGTTGTAGCTGCCAACGGCCTCCTCAAGAATCATAAGGACAAGCAGTCTGTCGCGCTGCCGCTTATACTTCAGTCCCCACAGAAACAGGGCGATGAAGGCGAGGAGTAATGCAACAAGTAAGTAGTACATAGGTCCACGGTCCTTTCTATACGTTTTTGTTTGTTGTTGTGAGCTAGATTTAAGGAAAAATTAACACACAAATGCAACATAGTCAATCAGTCGCCCCCTCTTTTCCAATGCTATACTTTCTCTATGCATCCTCATGAATTTAAAGTAATAGTCTGCGATTTGGATGGTACTCTTGTGCCAAGCAAAATGGCTCTTCAGAATGATATGGCTGAGGTCATTACAAAGGTCTTAGAAAAGCATTATTTTGCTATTATTTCGGGCGGGGCATTTTCTCAATTTGAAAAACAATTTCTTGGTCATATGCCCGCTACGGACACGCTCCTTTTGAAGCATCTCTATTTATTTCCAACCAATGGCAGCACCTGCTACACCTTCGATGGGGCAAGTACCACTCCGCACCAGCTCTACAATGAAGAGCTTACCGCTGAAGAGCGCGCTCGCATTATGGCTGCCTTCAAAAAAGTGCTCGCTACGTTGACGGTTGATGATGTGGCGCATCCTTTTGGGCAGATTATTGAAGACCGCGGCACGCAGATAACCTTCTCTGGCTGTGGTCAAGAGGCGCCGCTTGCGGTGAAGGAGGCATGGGATCCAGATCAAGCTCGCCGCAAGACCATTGTGGCTGCCCTTATGAAAGAAATTCCTGAAGTTGAGATTCGTATAGGCGGCGCAACTTCTATTGATGTGACGCATAAGGGTATTACCAAAGCCTATGCTCTTCGCAAAATAGAAGAGCTCCTCAAAGTATCTCGCGAGCAGATTGTCTTTATTGGCGATGCTCTTTTTGAGGGTGGTAATGATGCCACTGCATATGAAGAGGGGGTCACCTGCATTCCGGTAGCGCATCCAGGCGAAACTATCGAGGTTTTACGCCGTTATACATAAAAAGCGGGCTGTGGATATGTTGGTGTTTTTACCCTACGGTCTTTTATGGGCGTG
>CAZKGX010000017.1:0-11111 GCA_964552645.1 uncultured Candidatus Saccharibacteria bacterium | reverse complement strand
TCGCTCTATGAATCCTATTGTGGAGCAAAGGCCGTGGGGGTACTTTGAGCGTTTTACACATAACGCTGCATCGACGGTTAAAATCATTCATATAAAAAAGGGCGAGACCCTTAGTTTGCAATTGCACCATCATCGAAGTGAATTCTGGAGAGTGCTTCGTGGAAGCCCTCTTATTGAAATTGGTGATATGAAGAAAGCAGCAGCAGAAGGGGAGAGTTTTATTTGTCCGGTTGAGACTGCGCATCGTCTTTCTGCGCCACATGATGATGTGGAGATTTTGGAAATTGCCACAGGTGATTTTGATGAGCAAGATATTGTTCGCATTGAAGATAAATACAAACGCGCATAAAAAGCATTGAGCAAACGACGGGTTTCGTTTTGATTTCGATTATATGGCCACTGAAAAAAGAAAAAAGACTACCTCCTCCTCATCTTCAGATTACCAGACTGAACCGCTGGCTGTTGGGTATGATGGAAAGAAAAGCTTTCTCCTCTTTCGGCGCATGAGCGACACTGCCGAAGTAAAGCATGAACTGCGTATCACGTCTGGTCTTGCTGGCACAGAATTCGATGGGCGCTCTTTTGCTGTCTCTATTACCGAACATGGAAAAGAGGTTGATACGCGCCATTGTGCAGGATTTCGTTTTTCTGGTACGGAAGGGGAATTGTTTTTGACCTTTGTGCGCGAAACAGAAAAGGGGACTATGCTTCTCTCTGCTAGGACTGAAGATAAAAGGGAATGGAAAGTGGTGCATGCTCTGTCGCATGTGCGCACGCCGGGCATTATGGTGGAAGATCATGAGCCGCATGGTGCAAAGGAGCGCACCCTTGTATTGAAGAAAAAAGCCGCTCCGCGTGCACATATTTATTTTGGCGATCATATGTTGAAGGTGGCCCGTGAGCGTCAGGGTGCAAAGATAGCTGCTGCGGCTGCAGCGGCCAATGCAAACGCTACCGCCACGAAGCGCGCTGCGGCGGGGAAGCATGTGCTCCACGTAGCGCATATTGCGGATAAGATGGGCTTTGATATTGTCCATCCGCCACGCGTGCCGCATTGGCAGTTTTTTGATGGCGTGCCGTTCAGTGTGTTTGGCGGCCTCACCTTCGATGACTCGATTATTGTGTTCTATGCTGCTGTCCATACCGTTGATATTATGCGCGATATCAATCTCCAGGATCAGAAAATCGGCGAGGAAAAATTACTTAAAATTGGCTTTGCCCTCTTTGCTGCACATGAGCCAACGAGATTGTTGTGGCAGAGCGAATTGCCTGTCATAGAGGTACCACTTTCTCACGGCTCGCTTTCAGTGCTGGGCATTACAAAAGATGAAGAAGGTGCTGTAGCGGTGAAGGTAGGTGCAAAAAGCAAAACGGCAACCAAAACACCAAAAGGTGCATTTCATATCTATACAGCATCGGGAAATGGCGAGCTTGGCTGCATGGACATTCCTTTTGCCGCTCTCCTTGATATGAAGAAGCGCCAGCAGACGCTCTTGCGCAAATGGCAGGGCAATCCTATTTTGACGCCCACACACCGTGAGTGGGAGCGTGACGCTGCCTTTAATCCGACGGCACTTGATCTTGAAGGTAAAGTGCATTTGCTCTATCGAGCCCTTGGTCCTGATGGTGTCTCTCGTATTGGCTATGCTACGAGCAAAGACGGTCTCAATATTGACGAGCGTTTTGCTGCGCCGGTCTATACGCCACAGGCATGGTTTGAAACAGCTGACGATGATGCATGCGCCGAAGCGGCGGCATCGGCCCTCGCAGCAGAGAGGCATGCATTGGGCGTGGCTGGACTTATTGCCTCTGGAGGCAGCGGCTGGGGTGGCTGTGAAGATCCAAAGGTGACACGCATAGGGGACAGGATTTACATGACCTATGTGGCATTCAATGGTAGCTGGCCAACGCGCACGGTGCTCACCTCTATTTCTGTTGATGATTTTCTCAAGCGACGCTGGCGCTGGTCAAAGCCAATGCTTATGTCGCCGCCAGGTGTAGGGAGCAAAAGCGTGGTCATTTTACCTGAAAAAATAAATGGCAAATACTATGTCTTTCATCGTATCTGGCCGAACATTATGATCGACGTTGTGGATCATTTGGAATTCGGTGAAGGGAAGCAATACCTGACCGGCCAGCATATGATATGTCCGCGCAAATCGTTCTGGGATAGTCGCAAGCTCTCAGTTGGCGCAGCACCTATCAAAACAGACGATGGCTGGCTCACTATTTATAATGCTGTCGATCGTCTCGATGGAGCAAAATACAAAATCGGCGCCATGTTGCTCGATGGGAAGGATCCGACCAAGGTGCTCGCCCGTTCGCGCAAACCTATTTTGTCGCCGGAAGAATTGTATGAGAATGAGGGTAAATTTGGTGTGGTCTATCCTGGTGGGGCAGTCGACCTTGGTGGCACCCTTCATGTATATTATGGTGGTGGCGATAAAGTGTCGGCTGTAGCGCAGATCCCTGTCACCGAACTGCTTGATAGTTTGCGCAAGGACAGTCAGCCTCGCATGCACATTCGCCCGCTCGGTCATATTCAGAAATCATAATTATCCTCTCTATGTTTGTTCTTAAACGCTCGCTTCACAATCCCATTATCGTCCCGTATCGCGAGCATCACTTCGAGGCCGGGGCGGTGTTCAATATGTCAGTGGTCAAAACAGGACGCACCTATGTGGGCGTCTATCGTGCCATTTCCTATCCTGATCCGCTCCGCACTCCACAGCAAATTTCTATTATTGGAAAAGGGGAAAGCACTGATGGTATTCATTTTGAGCATCGCGCACCTTTTATTGAGCCAAAAGAGGAGTGGGATCGCTATGGTTGTGAAGATCCGCGCATCGTTTTTTTTGAGGGGCGCTATTATATTTTCTACACTGCTCTTGGAGGCTATCCCTTTGGTCCGGGCAATATAAAGACAGCCGTCGCTATTTCGAAGGATTTGAAAACGATTGATGAGCGGCATTTGCTGACACCTTTCAATTCAAAGGCTATGGTGCTTTTTCCACAAAGGATTGATGGCAAAATTGCCTTTATGGTGACGGTCGATCCGGATTCGCAGCATTCGAAGGTGGCTATTGGCTATGTGGATACCATAGAGCAGCTTTGGGATGAGGCATTTTGGAAGCAATGGTATACCGAAGTGGACATGCATACTCTGACGCTGAAGCGCAGCAATTATGATCACATTGAAATTGGGGCCGAGCCGCTCAAAATAAAAGAGGGATGGCTTCTGGTTTATTCGTATATGCAGGATTATTTTCCAAATCCTGACAATGCGCAGGTGACCTTTGGTGTGGAAGCGGTTATTTTGGATGAAAAAAATCCACATACGGTGACGGCGCGCACTCGTGGTTCATTCTTATCTCCTGATGAAATGTATGAGCGCCGCGGTTTGGTGGCGGAAATCGTTTTCCCAACCGGTGCCCTGATTGAAAAAGATCTGCTCCATGTGTATTACGGTGGTGCCGACAATGTAATTTGCCGCGCGAGCGTGCATTTACATGATTTGATTACGACTATGCAGTCGACGCTCCATGGAAATGGTGTCTTTGTGCGTGCCCCGTATAATCCAGTGCTTACAGCTCTGCCCGATCATCCATGGGAGGATCAAGCGGTCTTTAATCCTGGTATCTTGGCATATAAAGGAGTGACCTATATCTTCTATCGCGCTATGTCGAAGGATAATACATCGACTATTGGCCTTGCTATAAGTCATGATAATGCCACTATCGCTGAGCGCTTGCCGTATCCGATCTACATACCGCGCGAGCCTTTTGAAATGAAAATAAATGCCAATGCCAATTCGGGGTGTGAAGATCCGCGCATTACTTTGATCGACGGGCGTATTTATATGGTGTATACGGCATATGATAGTGTGCACGTGCCGAAGGTGGCCGTCTCATCTATTAGCCTTGAAGATTTTCTGAATCGCAACTTTGTGTGGGATAAGCCGCGCCTCATTACCCCTGAAGGGATAGATGATAAAGACGCTTGTATTTTCCCTGAGAAAATAAATGATGCCTACCTGATTTTCCATCGTGTCGGTGGGGAGGTTTGTGCTGATTACATCGCTTCGCTTGATTTTGAAAAAGAAAAAGTGGATTCATGTATTGCGGTGGTGTCGCCGCGCAATGGCATGTGGGATTCAGGGAAGGTGGGTATTGCAGGACCACCGGTCAAGACGGATCATGGTTGGCTGCTCATTTACCATGCGAGCTCAAAGCGTCGCCATACCTATCGTCTTGGCGCCTTGCTTCTCGATCTTGCGGATCCAACATTGGTGCTTGCCCGCAGTACAGATCCTATTTTTGAGCCTACCGAAGAGTATGAAAAAGTTGGTCTGGTCAATAATGTGGTGTTCCCTTGCGGTATGGTGGTAAAAGGCACAGGCAAAAATGCCAAAGTCTATCTCTACTATGGCGGGGCCGATAGCGTCATCGGCATTGCCGAATGCGCTTTGAGCGATATTCTCGATCCGCTCGTGCGCGGGATGAAGTTGGAGGACTAATCGAACACTACATAAACGTCATAACGCCACCGTCATTGAGTTCAAGGATGAGCTCGCCTCTGCCAGTGAAATGAAATCCTTTGACCTTGGCGAGCATGCCACTGTATATGCTTTCCTGTGAACCCTCACAGTACATTTGTGTTGAGAACATTTCAGAGAAGGTGAGGGTGCCTTTTTCTTTGAGGCTTGAGGCGCGATAGCTGCCGCCCATGCCATTACAGTCGGTGCGAGCAGAAAAGGTCTTGTCGGTCTTGAATTCAAGAGTGAAGCGGGTCTGATTTTCTATGCGTGGCATAACAATAGTCTTATTGGCCTCCATGGTGCTTAGCCAATAGCGCTCCTGTGAAGTGAGACTCATGCGTGCTGGATCCGTTTCGCCGCTAAAATCCTGCTCTACTTCGCCAAATTGCATAGTCTTTGGATCAAGGAGAAGCCAGACGCTCTTTCCTACCGATGGAGGAGTAGCAAAGCCTTCGCCGGGCTTGCGATCAGCGTAGTTGACCACAATCACTTTGTCTTCAGCGGCAGTCTTGGTAGCGCTTGCACGATTACGAAGGTTCGTGGTCTGCGGTGCAATGCGATCGCCGAGGAGGAAGCCATGCGAGCCGACATAGTAATGGGTAGGAGGATTCTCATGCTCTATTGATCCAACAGGTGATGGATTCTCCTTTTGCAATGCGGCTACAACATAGTAGAAGGTGCCGGTGCCGCCGGTCTGTTGCGTCACGAGAAAAGCAACGTCTTCTAGTCCGTCGCCATCGAAGTCGCGGCGCACTTCATTGCCAAAATAACGCGTGGTGATTTTGAGTGCAGAATTGGGAGCGGCCGGCACTTCAGAGAGGCCGTTTTTGAGGGTGACGCTCTGGCCGTCAATGACATAGGTGGCATTTTTCGGCCCTACAAACTGAACGTCATTGCTGCTGACGCTGGTGCTGCCATTTGGATTCGGCGTAGTGGTCGCATTACCGTGGCTGCCCGGTGGTATATTGTCCGTCGTGTCTGCCATGCGGCTATTGTCATAGAGGACATAGCCAAGTGCTGCAACAACAATGAGAGCGAGAACAACGAGGATTTTTTTCATAGGTGTCATATGATGATGAATACTCTGCCCAAAAGAGCACTCAAATAAGAAATAAAATAAGAAGGGGCGTAGAGGTACTATAGCACAGTCATTATAAAAATGGTGAAAAAGAAAACCACCGTCAGATGGCTTTCTCTGAGGTGGTTGCCTACGTTCCTGCGTTCCATGTGTGCAGTGTGTAGCTTCCGCATGTTCGTTAGTGGTAGTAATACCACACGGCCGTGACCATAAGCCAGCCCCCTTCGTTCGCGACTTCGCTCAAGAAGGAGGATTTCAGGTTCGTGCTCCAGCCGGACCTTCGTCCAGAGAGGTACAAGCTGATGATTCGCGCAGTGGCCGTGATATTGGCCGCCAACACCGCCTTCGTCGCCAGGCCAGCACTGTTGTCGTGCTGCCGCAATATATGAGAGAAGTGCTTCATTGTTCATACTACTAGTATATACCAGGTTGTAATGATGTGGTGTTATCTTTTTTGTATGTAGTATAAAAAAACGAAGCCACACGCGGGGTGTGGCTTCGGGGTCCCTTGAGCAAAGACTACTTCGGCTCAGGGAATTGGAAGAAGACCGTGAGGACGATTGCGATTGCATTGCCCGTTCTCGTTGATTGTGACTGAACCATATTGACGATGGTGATTTTTTCGTGCTTTTCCAACCAACAATTGACATCGTGTTCGAGGACGGTATCATCCTGTGCGTAAAACGTTTTGCACGCGAGCTTCATGATTCCTTTGTGGTAGGGTTGGGAACTGACTTCGTCTACTATAATAGCATATATAGTCTTATCTGTCAACTATACCCTCTACGCACAATAGTCTAGCCGTGCTAGACTTAGTATGACTCGCTTATCAGCACATAATACATAAACCACCATCTCATTTATGAAAAAATACATATCAATAGAAAGCGCCATCATCATTCTCCTCATTCTTATTGTCATCGCTTTTGCTGTGCTCAAAGTAGGCAAGGGGCCAGGCGCTAATGATCAGAATGGTCAGACCAATACAACAGGCACTCCTGGTGGCAGCGGCTTGCCGCAGCACGGCAAACTTGTCACCGGTCCTGAGGGCGAAGCATTTTCAGGTACTATCACCGCCTACGATACCAGCTGCTTTAGCGACGGTATTTGTAGTGTGAGCGTGGACGGAAAGAAAGTGATTGTCGTGCGCGGCGGGCGTCGTCTTGAGCCAAATGAGACCGTCGGCCGTCTCCTTGGCGTCGATTCCATTGGCGATCTGGAGCAGCACATCGGCGCTCATGCCAATGTCTATGCGACCACTACGCCTGAGGGTGATTACACTATTTATGGAAATGAAAAATTCTACGTCGAAGTGGTTGGGGTGAAAGGAAATAATCGGGAGTAGGAAAAAAGAAAACCGCCCACCACGGAGGCCGAACGGCTTTCTGTGGGGCGGTTTTTTTCAAAACCTTCCGTCTGCAAGGTCTTTTGGGTTGGTACATCCTCGCCACCCGTGATCTGCACCTAGTCCTGGCCAGACAGCACCAAGACGTAGATGGGGTACTAAGAGAACGGGGACAAATCCTCGTCCTTGGACGAAACGTACATTAGCAATCGGTATACGTTCATCGAGTAGGGCGTGAGGGATGATATTCACCAGTCCTGGATAGATACCAGAAATGATGCAGAGCAATGCACCGATAGCATGCTCTTTGGATGCGCTGCCAGTGACTCGTGGCCAGTACTCATATGGTGTTTCGCATATGCTGCATTCAGCCTCCCATTGCCCTCCGATCTGCATTTCAGCGACAATGATAAGGTTACCACGCTCTTCATAGCTCAAATGGAGCCAAAGCATTCCGAGCAGCGTAGAGAGACACGGATGGTACACTTTCCTCTCCGGCTGCTCCGCTGTATAGGCAAATTGCCCTATTGCCCCCATGGACAGGTCGTTCCCAATAGCGATAATCATTCCAGAGGCCTTTCTCTTTCCCGATGGTATGTGTTTGTGTGCATTTAAAAAGATAGTACGACGAACTGTGATGGTAGTCAAAGCTTTTTGTGGGCTCGTTTCTGTAGTGATCCCTCTCGCTCCGCTCCATTAACTGCTATACTAGAGGGGTCGGTTTTTATCAGACATAGTAAGAAATAAAAGATATATGAAAAAAATGACCTGTAGAGAAATGGGTGGTATGTGCGATGCAGCCATGACTGCAGCAACATCGGACGAAATGCTTGCCAAGGGTATGGAGCATGTTGAAGCCGCTCATCCTGATATGGCCGCTAGTATTAAGGCTATGCCAAAGGATGATCCAAAGATGGTCGCTTGGTCAGAAAAGTTTATGAAGGATTGGGGTGCAGCGCCGGAGATTGAAGAAGGGAAGTAGGGGCAATAGAATGCTGAAAAAAGAAAACCACCCAACAGAACCGGGTGGTTTTCTGTTGGGTGCTCGTGTCAAGCCATGACACAAAAAAGAAAAACCACGTGCTGCCTTGGCGGCATAGTCTTTCTCGTTGGGTGCCCTCGCCGGGCTTTGTGTCGTTGGGTGGGTAATGATTGGAATGAGGTCCACACCGGTCCACACAACGTTGCACACCAAAAGAAAAACACACGTGGTCAGGTGATACTGTTGCGACCCTTCCTACGAACGGGGCACATTCCGCTTACCCAAGGCGGAACCAGTTACGGCGCACAATAGCATGGTTTTCTGTATTTGGGAAGAGAGGGGGGTGCGGCGTGCCTTAGGTCACACCCGCACATCAAAAAGCACCTTTGTGTACAAGGCAGCATATCACCGATGCGGACAGCCTGCCCAGCAACACGGACGGCGCATGCCGCGTGACATTTTTGACTCTGCCACTCGTATGCGCTTTTCGCGCGTCTCATCTTTTTTGGCCGAAGTCACCCAGCAAATCCATTCATTGCGGGCAAGGGGGGTGATATCTTCCCAGAGTTCTCGAATAGCCGCAGGGGCAGCTTCCAGGGCCTGGCGGAAATCTTTGGGAAGGGTATGAATGGTGCCGGAGGGGAGGGCGATGTTTTTTGTTCCAGTGGAAGCTGTCATGATTGTTATGATCTTTCATCAATAATGCATCAGGGCGTGCTTTTTCCTTGCTAAGCATTACCCATTAAATGCTTCCTCGAGCTTTTTAATGTCGAACTTTTTCATTTGCATAAAGGCCTGCGTCACGCGGGCGGTCTTGGCTGCATCACCAGAAGAAAGGAAAGTCTCAAGGGCGCTTGGCACGATTTGCCACGAAAGGCCGTATTTGTCTTTGAGCCAGCCGCATTGCTCAGATTCCGGCACCGCAGAGAGCTTACCCCAATAATAATCAATCTCTTCCTGTGTATCGCAGCTCACTACAAAAGAAATGGCCTCAGTGAATTTGAAGAGTGGCCCGGCAGTCATAAGCTGGAATTCCTGCCCCAAAAGAGTGAGGGATGCCATTTCGACAGTGCCTGACGGCGTGTCAGAAAGGCTGCCTTTGCTGGTGAGCTTTGCCCCCGGAAACACAGACAAATAAAAGTCTGTAATTTCCTTCAAATTTTTATCAAACCAAAGAAACGGGGTGATTTTTTTCATATAGTTTTTAATGGTGAATGGATATGCACCTATATAGTATACCTTATCTTTATCTTTCAACCCGCTTCCTCAATTCATCAATGACCGCTTTTTGCCAATGCTTCATGGCATACCAGCCAATGAAGGGTCGAGCCACTATGCGGAGCCAGCGCTTATGAATGGCCACCTGATAGGTGTAATCGATAGTGGTGCCTTCAGGGTGCGGCGAAAGGAGAAGCTCTTCATGGCCGGACGTGCCGAATTCCGGACTCTCATTATCAGAAGCAAAGCCTTTGCCGGGAAGAATGTGCGTCTTCATGGTGACGGGAAGGGCGCGGCCGAAGGACGTGGCGGTGGCATTGATTTCCAAATAATTTCCGTCGCGCTTGGTGACCTCGAGAGAATGGGCCACTTTTGGAAAATAGGTGGGGAAGTGCTCAAAGTCAGTCATTATGGCAAAGACCTCCGCCTGCGGCGCCTTAATGAGCCATGTGCCGTGGAGGACGATGTTTTTCATGAGGGTATAATAGCAAAATCTTGGTGCAAACAAAGAGACGACACGATAGAGCCTTATAGCAGCCCTACTTTGCTGTCTGTGCCGCCGCGCATTCAATAATCCACTCAATGCCGTACACGTCTCGAAACATTCCAAAATAAGTGCCCCACGGGCTATCGCTCATTGGCATTTCTGCTGCGCCGCCAGCTGACAGGCCGCGGAAAAGTTTGTCCGCCTCCTCTTTGCTGTCCGTGCGTATGGTGATTTTGCTGCGGTTTTCATTTACATTTACCTGCCCCATAAAGTCAGGGACATCATTGCCGATGAGGGTGGTGTGTGGGGCAATAGGCAAGGCAATGCGCATGATTTTATTGGCGTCTTTTTCGGCCACTTCAAATGCAGGGTTGGCCAAGTCCTTGAAGCGCACGATCTCGGTGAAGTCGCCGCCAAAAACCGATTTGTAAAAGGTGAATGCCTCTTCGGCATTTCCGTTGAAGTTGATCCAGGGGTGTATGGTGGTCATAGATTGAATGAAATTATTCTTATGCCTTATGCTGCCTTAAGCTGCCGCTTCGACAGCCCTCTTGTAATTGTTGAGTATGCTTTGCCAGCCTTCCTTTTGCTGCTCTTCGCTATGTTGTGTTTCTGCGTCAAAGGTTTCAGTCACTTTGACGGTATTGTCTCCCATGTCACGAAATGTCACTTCACAGGTGCGTGCTGCAGCGTCGTGCGCGTCTTTTGACATGACATAACGTATTTTTTCATGCAGCTTCACTTCCTGATAGGTGCCTGAAAAATCAAAGCCGACACTCTTGTCTTTGGCGGCCATGCGTATGGTAAATGTGCCACCGACAGCGAGATTGTTTTCAGCGTGGGGACGTCCCCAGTCATTGCTGGCAAAGGCCCATAGCGGTATAAGGTCCGGCTCATTCCAAAATCGCCATGCTTTTTCGAGGCTGCCCCTTACTATAATGTCTACTTGTATTTTATTCATGAGGGTATTTTAGCATAGAGGTGGGAGGGGGAGAGGCGGATATGGTGTTTTTTATATTCCTATATAAAAAGAAACCCGCCATCGATACGGCAGACGGCGGGTTCCGTTGCGGTAACGTGGCGGGGCGGTGTGTGGAAGGGCGGCTTTTCGTTCGAACTCCTACCTCCTCATGCCGACGATCTCGTAGATCTTGGTGATGTACATATCGCTGATACGTCGCATGGTAGGACTCTTCATTTTCACACTGATCCATTCGAGGCAATCCAAGGTGACATTGAAGTGGTTGGGGCCTGAGCCTTGCTGAACCGACTTGATTCTCACAACCCATTGGCCTTCTGTGGCACCTTCCACAAGCTCCCGATTCTCACCGCTGCCGACATAGGCGAATAGGGAGGCAACATTGTTACAGGGGACTTCGTCGAACTTCACAATCATAAGGAACTCCATTTCATTGACGTCCTACAAGGACGTATACGGAAACATTCCGTACTTTCAATACGGTA
>CAZKGX010000016.1:0-12805 GCA_964552645.1 uncultured Candidatus Saccharibacteria bacterium | reverse complement strand
TTGAAACGGATAGACCAAAGGCGAACCTTTTCAACTGAACCCGCGGTAAGGCGGATACCAGCAAAACGTTGACCTGTGGTGCCAATTTCCTTTGACTGATTTCCTGGATCAGCTGAAGAAACCTGGACCTGTGCGCTACCAAGGCTAAGGGTCGCATTGATAGTGTGGGCAGCACCCATAACAGGAAGAGTACCAGTAACGGTGCCGTTGGTGTTAACCGAAACGACATTCAAAGCAACAACCTGACCAGCATATGAGCTGAGGCTGCTACCCATGTTACCAGCAACTGTAACTGTTACAGTTGTACCAGCCTTAACGACGAATGGCTCGCCGACTGAAGCCTGGTGATTTGAGTTCAAAGTCTTTGAGATACCTCTCTGGATACCCTGGTCATCCAAAAGGACAAGACCTGAGAAGACTGCGTCCTGAGCAAGACCTGCACGCTCAACAGTGATGCTGTTGACCGTTACATCGCTTGAACCTGCAGTAAGCGCGAGCTTAGTGAAAGGTACGCGTGATGCACCCTGAGGGGCAAGAGAGTTAGCAGGCTGTGTGACTGCAGAAACCTGCAAGCCACCACCTACTACTACAACAGGAGTTGAAGGTGAAGTTCCTGGGTTGTTTACCACAACGCCACCGGCATTAACCTGTGCACGAGTGATAGGACCGAAGAAACCTGAAGTAGGAGTGATACCGTACTTCTTCTGATAAGCGATAACTGCGGCACGAGTCTTGGCACCGAAGTACGTAGACTCATTACCAGGAGAACCGGCACCTGAAGCTGAAACCTGAGTAGCTGGATCTGCGTTCAAGACCTGCTGGAGCATCTTGACATCAGAAGAGCTATCGCCGAGCTTCAAGTTCTTAGTGAACTGATAGCTCTGTGCATTCGCAACAGCGGCAACGCCGGCTACTACGAAAGCAAGAACCAAAGCCGCACCAAGAATAGCTGCGACAATTTTACTTGTCTTCATTTTTGTTTTTAATTGATTACTAACAATTTAAATCTTCATCGCATGACTAATAAATAAATGTGCGAGAAGATGTCGCTCGCTTCTCTACTCTCAATTTCGACAGAGAATAAAAAAGTCTGCGCTGATAATGGCCGTCACAAAAGAGATGATGTTCGTATGCAAGCACACGAACCGCACTTCCTTCGCGAAGGCATAACTAAATTTCAAAGCACTTTGTATCGACGCAGTGCAATGAATTTAGTGATTGGTTTGGACTGAATTTCAGAAATACAGACATGAAGGAAAAAAAACAGAAAATGCTGTGTGGAACATTCCTATGAAATTTTCAAAGTTCCTTTTCTTTACTGAAACCGACAGTACTTCGTACACTCATTTCATGCATATCGCTATGCGCAAAATACGGGCACGTTTCTTATCGGATAACTCATTATATAGTCTGTCTGGATAAGAACAAACTATTTTGTGGATAACTGGCAGAAGAAAGTCAAAAAATCCGGCTCTAAATCCGGGTATTTCAACAGCTAAAACTGCTCGTTATCCATAGCCAATATCTTCGCATATATACCCTCAAAAGTCAATCGATGCCTACCCCCACCCCATCACACCCCCTTTTCACTGTATATATGTCATTTTTATAAAATCAATAGCCTGAGGAAGCGGAAAAAGGGGGTCTTTTTTGATCGCTTTTTGACCTCATTTCGGTCTAAAAAGGGTCGCGGAGGGGTGGTTTTTGAGGGGTGGTTTTTAAGCATTTTTAATGACCTTTTTTACATGAGTGAAAGCATGGGTATATCGAAAGGGGCGCAATAGCGAAAATGGGGTACAGCGCGAAGGCCTTTCCCTCTTATCTTATATATAGTCATATGTAACCCCTGAGGCGTATTGTGCGGACTAAGACTTAAGCGAGTATCGACTCCAGCGGCGCTCACCTTCCTTTACGAGGAGACCGTCAGTAACCATTTTTATGAGATCTCTCTGTATAGTCTTCTCACTGCAATCCTTCACATAAGGAAGTATGTCCGATACAGCAACCTTACCGCGGGAGCGGACCACATTCATAATTATGTCTTTCCTATTAGCTATTTCAGCACTTTCCCCTTCTTTGTTTGGATGAGGTTCTGGCTTTATGTCCTTTATGTCGTGGGTGGACTTTACAGCATGTCTCAGTCCAGTTTCTGCCTTATCGGACATATTACCTTCTACTGCCCTGAGCGTCTCCTTCTTCATACGATCGTCTCCTGTTTGTCCTTTATAAGCCACTTGGTCCGTATGTGTAGACGGGATATGTGCATCAGACATTACTGTACCCTCTTTAGGCGCAGAGCTTCTCTTTACTTCCACCTTGCGATCAATATGTTTTCTACCGACACCCTGCAATCCAGAGAGATGCGGGGTGGCTCCTTCTCTATCTTCTCCAACTATGGCGATAAGTTCGTCATCGAGCGCCCCCTTGGTAGACTCAACACTTTCTTTATAGAGTGAAATAGATTGGGCAAAGAGACGTACTTCTTTTTGCAGAATTGCAGCGCTTGCATGTGGTATGTGCTTACCATACACACACGACTCAATGAGAGAATCTAAAAGACTTGTTTCAGACAGTATAACCATTATAGAACCAATGAATGCTTCATGGTCTGTGTGCCTTGTGGTCACAGACTTGTTCATGGCCGATAGAATATTCAGGCTGGACATTCTCAATGTGTCCCTTATGCCATTCTTGTCCTTTAGAAAACTGCTGGTGTATAGAACGGCATTTGTAATTTTTGAGGCTCTATCAAATAGGTTTCTAAGTACGGTATCTGTTGATAGATAGGTTCGAGGATGCGGTATATTTGTATTGTCTGATAAATGTTTCATTGGATTTGCTCTCTAGTCTTTGTTTCTTGTTCCATTGTCCTATTTGAATTGATTTGCTGTCTCGACGACACAGTCGGAGTCCTTTTGTGTTTCTATTGTACACCCATTTACATAAGACAACACTAGCGACACAGTTCTTTTTATTCTCTACTATGCTCCGTGCATACGAAGATGTCTTTTTGCCTTATATCCCACAGGTAGCAGCTTGCTTCTTTAACTCATCCCCTATTTTCTACTGCTCTATATTTTATTTTATTTTTCCTTCTCTTTTGAATGCCGTACCTCTACAACCGCATGGATGTGCCCCTACAAGAAAACCAGATCCGCCCTCTTTTTATTTTTATTAGTAAAAAGCAGCTTTATACACAACTGCATCACGAAAAAAACGCTTATAGCGAATGACACTTCATGATAGTATTAGTGCATGGCAAAGAAAGAAAAAGATCAGAAGACGAGCGCTCGCGGACAGCGACGCGGAGAACGTCCAGAGAGGGATCGTTCTTCATCAAATGATGACGATGACGCTGTATCCAATTTAAATCCATTGAAAGGTATGCGAACTGAGACGGTGCAGGCAGTATGGGCAATTGTGTTTTTGGTGTGTGCAGCCATTTTTGGACTGGCGGCGGCAGGCAAGGCAGGTATTGCCGGTGCCAAAGTGTTTGAATGGCTCTCCTATCTCCTTGGGGTGGGCTATTACCTCCTCCCTATTTTCTCCATCCTTTTGGCCGTGGTCTTTTTCAAGGACCTCAAAAAACATTTCACCTGGGGAAAGTCTGTTATGTCGTTCTTGGCATTCATTTCTGCCCTCGGTTTGGTGGACCTTGTATTTAAGAGCCGTGGCGGGGCAGTAGGAAAGCTGATCTCATCGCCTATGCTCGACCTCTTTGCATTCCCGGCAAGCATTATTATCTTGCTTGGCATTCTTATTATTTCACTCCTTATTCTGTTTGATGCCTTTATTAATCCGGTTGCATGGTTCCGCAAAGAAAAGCTTGCCGCGGACGAAAGAGATGAGGCTGATGACGATATAGACACCATAAAAATGTCAGGCCTTGCGGCTGGTATGATGGAGCCTTCACGAGCTGAGGCTATGGCGCTCAATGATGCCCGCAGACTCGAGCGCGAAAAAGCCATAAAGAATCGCTTAGCTGGGCCCGAAGACGACGAACAACTCGCCAATGCCAATCCAGCAGCCCGTGGCGCAGATGCCAATGGACGAAATGGCGACGATAGAAAACCGCTCAAAATCCGCGGTGGCGGCGACCCTCAAAATGATGCTGAGCCAATTGGTCGCAATGAAGCTATGGCCATTGCCAACGCAGCCTCACTCCTTGCAGCTGAATATAAAGCCATTCCCCTCTCGCTTCTTGAAGGCGATCGCGGCAAGCCAGGCGTCGGCGACATTAAGGCCAATGCCAATATCATAAAGCGTACCCTTCAAAATTTCGGTATCGATGTTGAAATGGATGAAATCGCCATCGGTCCTTCGGTGACACGCTATGCCTTGAAGCCCGCAGAAGGGGTGAAGCTTTCTCGTATTGTTGGTCTTCAAAATGACCTTTCTCTCGCCCTCGCCGCTCACCCTCTTCGTATTGAAGCCCCTATTCCAGGCAAGTCCCTGGTCGGTATTGAAATCCCAAATACCACAAAAACCACAGTCGGCTTGGCCACCCTCCTTTCGCAGCCTGAATTCCAGGAATCAGACAAGCCTCTTCTCTTTGCGCTTGGAAAAAGCATTTCCGGCAAATCGCATTTTGCTAACTTGGCCAAAATGCCCCACCTCCTTATCGCTGGTGCCACCGGTTCTGGTAAGTCGGTGACCATTCACACCGTCATTACCTCCCTCCTCTATCGCAATGCGCCGCAGAATCTCAAATTCATAATGATCGATCCGAAGCGTGTGGAGCTTACCTTGTATAATAAAATCCCTCACCTTTTGACGCCGGTTATTACCGATGCAAAGAAGGCAATCCTCGCTTTGCGCTGGGCAGCAAAAGAAATGGATCGTCGCTACGACATTCTGCAAGAACATTCAGTGCGCGACATTCAGTCCTATCACAAGAATATTGTTGAGCCGGCCTTGGCCAAATTGCGCGGCCTCTCCCCTGAGGAAGCGGCTGAAAGTGGCGTAAAGCTGCCGGAAACCATGCCATACATCGTTGTGGTGATCGATGAATTGGCAGATATTATGCAGACCTATCCGCGTGAGCTCGAAGCCGCTATTGTTCGCCTGGCACAAATGAGCCGCGCTGTTGGTATTCACCTTATGCTCTCGACCCAGCGTCCATCCGTCAACGTCATCACCGGTCTCATTAAGGCCAACGTTCCGGGCCGTATTGCAATGCAGGTGGCATCACAGATCGATTCACGCACCATTCTCGACATGGTCGGTGCAGAAAAGTTGCTCGGTGCTGGTGATATGCTCTTCCTCTCAGGTGAAATGGCGCAACCTACTCGTATCCAATCTGCCTTTATTACTGAAGGCGAACTCAAGAAAGTGGTTAAGTTTATTGCCGAAGAATACAAGACCACTCCACCAGATGACATTACTATCATTGGGAATAAAGATAAGAATGCCATCTTTGAAATGAGTACCAGTGCGGCAGGTAACGGCAATAGTGGTAGCCGCGGAAGTGCCGCTCCCGTACCAAGTCTCAATTCTGCCCTTGAAGGTTCCCTTACCTTAGGCAGTGGCCGCGGAAGCAGCAGTCTCGGCGATGACGATGATGGAGATGGCGGCGATGACGATGAATTGTACGAAGAAGCACGCGCTATCGTTATGGAAGCTGGCAAAGCATCGACGTCATACATACAGCGCAAATTACGTGTTGGATATGCTCGTGCAGCGCGCCTTGTCGACCTTCTTGAGGAGCGCGGTGTTATTGGTGCTGCAGATGGTTCAAAGCCTCGCCTTGTTATACAGGATGGTCCGGACAATTACGGCACCGAACGCAGTGATGCGCCACGAGGAAATGATTCCTCTGATGCAATGATGGGTCCCGACGATGAGAGTGAGGATACGAATCAAGTCTAAAACACTTTCTACGCGCACTCTCCTCACCCTTTACCTTTTACTTTTTACCTTCCATGGTCCATCTTATCCGCAAAAAAGGTATAGGCGTCATCATGAGCTGGTGTATAGCTCTCCTTTTACTTGCCGGTCTCGGCGCGTATATTTATCAGGCTACGCTTGACTATAGGCGTGGGCCTGTGGTGAAGGTGCTGTCCCCTGCTCCTTATAGCACCACGCACGACAGAGAAATCACTATCAAAGGCCTCACCGAACATGTCACCGATATACGCCTCAATGGCAAGCAAATCTTTATTACTTCCAATGGCCTCTTTGAGGAAAAATTGTTGCTTCACGATGGCTATACTATAATTAAGATTGACGCGGAAGATCGTTTTGGTCGTCACCAAGAACAACGGCTCGAGATATTCAAAATCTAGGCCCGTTTTTCTCGCATATGATTATTATCAGCAGTAACAGATAAACCATTTTATGGCTGTAAAAAAGACAAACAAAAAAGACTCGGCGGCGGTGAAAGCAAAAAACGATGCGCGTGAAGGACGTGCAGATGAAATGCTGGGCAATGAAGAGAAAGCAAGTAATGAGGAACGTGAATCATCATCTGCATCGCAGACAAAAGAAGATCCAAATAAAGATAAGCGCAATTCAATCAAAAACATTGAGGCGGCGCTTCGTGAAATAAAGACAAAGTTTGGCGATGACTCCATCATGATGCTTGGCGATAAGCCGCATGTGGACATCAACGTCATCCCTACTGGTTCTATTGGCCTTGATTGGGCTCTTGGCGTAGGTGGCATGCCCCGTGGACGCATTGTCGAAATCTTTGGCCCTGAATCTTCAGGTAAGACGACTCTCGCCCTCCACGTCGTGGCAGAAGCCCAGAAACTTAGTGGTATTTGCGCCTATATTGACGCAGAACATGCCATGGACCCTCAGTATGCACGAAAGCTTGGGGTTAAGATTGAAGAGCTCCTTATATCGCAGCCTGACACCGGTGAGCAGGCTCTTGAAATCGTGGAGAGCCTGGTCCGTTCCGGCAAGATGGATGTGATTGTGATTGACTCTGTCGCTGCCCTCACCCCGAAAGATGAGATTGAGGGTGATATGGGTGCTCAGCATATGGGCAAGCAGGCCCGCCTCATGTCACAAGCCCTTCGTAAGCTCACTGCCATTGTAGCCAAGAGCAAGACCATTGTTATTTTCATCAATCAGATCCGCATGCAAATTGGTGTTATGTTCGGTAATCCAGAAACAACCCCGGGTGGTAAGGCGCTCAAATTCTATACTTCAGTACGCCTCGACATTCGCCGCATCGCCCAAATAAAGAAGGGCGAAGAGATTATGGGCGGTCGTGTCCGCGTCAAAGTAGTGAAAAATAAGGTCGCTGCCCCATTCCGCCAGACCGAATTCGACCTTATGTACAATGAAGGTATTTCACGCGAAGGTGAATTGCTCGCCCTTGGTGAAAAATACGGCCTCATTATCAAAGCGGGTGCTGCCTATTCATATGGAGATATGAAGCTCGGTCGTGGGTATGATGCCACCCGCCAATTCCTTCGTGAAAATACGACCCTCTCAGAGGAAATCTTGGCCGAAATCCGCAAAAAGATGGTTGCTGAGTCGACTGCCGACTTCTAGGTGGACTTTTCTCATGCTTTAGCGTACTATTTGTGGCGTTATTAAGCCATAATCACGTTTATCATGCTTGAATATAATGAGGTCACCCTCCGCAAGTATGTCCTCTTTGAAGGCGAACCCTTTGAAGTAATGGACTCGCACGTCTTCCGTAAGCAGCAGCGCAAGCCCGTCAATGCAACCAAACTTAAAAGCCTCCTTACAGGCCGCATTGTTGAGCATTCTTTCCACGTCTCTGACAAGGTTGAAGAAGCTGAAATCGGCACGCGCGAAGTAAAGTACCTCTACACCACCAAGGGCGAACTTTGGTTCTGCGATCCAAAGAATCCATCTGATCGCTTCAATATCACAGCTGAAATGATTGGTCCGCAAAGCCGCTTCTTGAAGCCGAATATGCTCATCGACGCCAATACGTTTGAGGAAAAGATTATCGGCGTACGCATGCCGGTCAAAGTTGAACTTGCCGTCAAAGAGGCTGCTGCTGCCGTCAAAGGCAATACCGTCTCAGGCGGAAGCAAGACGGTCATCTTGGAGAATGGCACCGAAATCAACGTTCCCCTCTTTATTGAGCAGGGAGATATCCTCCGCATCAATACTGAGACTGGTGATTACGTAGAACGTGCAAATAAATAACCGAGCACCACTTCTCGCGAAAACAAAAACCTGTCAAGAACGTTCTTGACAGGTTTTTGTATTTCTAGAAGTGGTGCTCGATTAACGAGAAACGAATGGAAGCAATGCCATGAAACGAGCGCGCTTTACTGCTTCAGCAAGCTTGCGCTGGTAGACAGCAGAAACACCTGTTTTCTTTGTTCCCATCACACGGGCATGCGGATTGAGGAACTTCTTCAAAAGCTCCACGTCTTTATAATCGATATGCTTGATATTGTTCTGCTTGAAATAACACTGCTTTTTCATGGCTTTAAACTAAGCTTTTTTTGATAAATAGTCAAGCCTTCTTGCTAAAAGGAGGCTTTTTGTGTCTGGACTGAGGTCAGACTAAAATGGAATGTCCTCAGGGTTAATTTCCTCTGCAGGATATTCGACGGCGTCTGGGGCGGCCTCAGGAGTATCATCCCCTTTCTTTGTTGACTTTGAAGCAGGAGCAGCTGAGGCTCCAGCACTTGCACCAGCTCCACCTGCCCCACCGGCAGTACGTGGACCGAACTGAATATTTTCAGCAACTATTTCGGTGCGATATTTTTTGCCACCTTCGGCGTCCCAACTACGTGTCTGCATGCGTCCCTCAACATACGCTGAGGCACCCTTGCGTAGGTACTGCGCAGCGAGCTCAGCCTGCTTACCAAAGAGGACAATATTGTGAAATTCAACCTGCTCCTTGCGATTGCCATCGCGATCCTTGAAATTTCGATTGGTCGCAATACTAAACGATGCAACTTGTATGCCCGATGGAAGGGCACGTATTTCTGGATCTCTGGTGAGATTTCCAAATACCATTGCTTTATTGATATACATTGTCGGTAAAATTATTTATTAAAATAAATAGAAGCGGCGTGTGAATGCAAAAGAGGCACGTACAAACCTACCCTTTATGACGTGGGAATTATAACAACATTAGAGGAAACAAACTACTAGCAAGAGTACAGATATTATTCTGTAGCGATTTTTTCGATAGTCTTGTCGAGCTCTTCAGGAGATACCTTTTCACCAGTGCTTTCTTCAATAGCCTTGCGATTGAACTTGTTTGGAGGGGTGGTCATAGTGTTCTCGCGGACAGTCTTGATGATGAGAGAACGCAATATGCTGTCATTTTTCTCAATAGCAGCCTTGATAGGTGCAGCAGGAGCAACTGGTGCCTCATACTTTACCCAACCGAAATAGGCGGTGTTGAAACGGCGATTAACGCCACCCTGTACCCCTTCGAGGGTATAGGCAAGAGGGATTTCCTTTGGAAGCTCTTCACTAATGAAAGAACCACCATTGGCCTCAATAATAGCCTTTATAGCACTAAACTTGCCGGGAACGGCATCAGGCGAGATAGATGGGAAAAGATGAAATCCGACTTCGTAGACAGATGTTTTCTCTCCCTGGGCATTCATTCCTTTATTCATAAGTACGTAAAAGCTACCATAAAGCCCTATGCAATGCAAGAAAGTAGCAGCTTTCGATGCTTTTTCATACACTCCACATGGAACGTCTCTGCAGGACCTCTCTAGTATAGCGCAATGCCCATGAAGATCCGCTCAAGAAAAGATAAAGAAAAAATGAAGTTTTTCTTTAGTTATTTTTGAGCAAAAACTGTCTGGCCCCCAGCCTCTCTAAAGGGTAATACCGAAAAGATCGCAGGTATTTTGTAGGGTTTGCTCCATCAGGACATCGGGCATTTCACCTCGAATTGCAGCCATTTTTTCGGCCACCTCCACGACATAGGCAGGCTCATTGCGCTTGCCACGATGCGGTGCTGGCGCCACATATGGCGAATCAGTTTCGACCAGCACCCTATCAGCCGGCACGCGGCGCACCAAGGATTCATAGTCCTTTGCAAAAGTAATAACACCGGTAAATGAGACCGTAAAATTGAGCGCCATAAATGCATAGAGATGCTCCATGGTCCCCGCAAAAAAGTGGGCATTGCCACGCGTCTTGCTATGCGCCTGTACCAATGTCAAAGCATCGTTGTATGCATTTCCCGTCAGATGAAGCGCGGCCAAAGTATGCTCCGGCAACAGTCCCACCTTATCAGCAGGAGCATTGCGCAAGTGCAACATAAGCGGTTTTTTGCACTCATTGGCAATACGAATCTGCTCCATAAAGACATGCTTTTGCGCCTCAATACAACGATGCATATCCGCACCTTCGGCAATCATATGAAAATAATCAAAACCACACTCCCCTAGCCCAACAACCCTTGTATGGCGGGCCATCACTTCCAAATCCTCAATATCGGTCATATCAACGTGCTTATGGGCATAAATAGGATGAATGCCAACAATGGCCCATATATTTTGATGGGCCTCTGCAAGGGCAATGGCGCGGCGCGATGTCGCTATGGTCGTGCCAACCACAATCATACCCACACCCGTCTCCTCGGCACGAGCAATAGTAGCCGCCAAATCAGGCGTATAGTCCTCAAAATTGAGGTGACAATGGGCATCGATAAGGCGAATTTTCATGTTTATAGTGTACCACGAAATATTCTGCCGACTTTTTTATTCTCTCGGCATCTCTCCCCCACTTTCATACTTACATACCTACATACTTCCATAGTTTCTGTTTCTACTGCTTCCTCGGAAAGAGCATTGGCTTTTCGCGCTTTTCAATGGCAGTGCGAATAGTAGCGGCAGTGTGCGGCATTATAGGATCTAGGAGTGCGGCGATATGCCACAGCTCGCTCTGCAAATAGACAACATCTTTTACTGCGGCCGCTTTGTCGATTTTGGCTTTCTTGAATGGCTCTTCGCGCTGTATGTATTTGTCGGCATCAGCGATACGATCCCAGATATAGCCAGCTGCGTCTTGAATATGGAAATGATCCATGGCCGTGCGATATGGCAAAGCGCGATCGCTTGCGAGCTCTTCCTTCCATGAAGACCGTCCCGCTTCAGGCGCCCAGACCGCATCGTAACTCAATGCCATTTGCATAATACGACTACTCAAATTGCCGAGGCCATTGGCCAATTTTGCATTGTATGCAGTCTTAAAAAGGTCCATGGTAAAAGGACTGTCCTCAAATGGCGACAACTCGCCCACCAAAAAATAGCGCAGTGGCTCAGGGCCATAATCAGCGATCACTGCCATTGGGCTAATAACATTCCCCAAACTCTTGCTCATTTTGATGCCACCTTCGCCTGTCACAAACCCATTTACCACAATCTGACGAGATGCAGGCAAACCAGCGGCCATAAGCATTGCCTGCCACATTGCTGATTGCTGGCGGAGATTGTCCTTGCCACAATATTGCGTCACTGGCCACCAATGCGCAAAACACTCGGCGTCATTCGGCCAACCAAGGGCGGAAATGTAGCTCACCAAAGCGTCGAACCATACATACATAACATGATCAGGATCACCCGGCACCGGCACGCCCCAAGGCATTTTGCTTGCCAGACGCGAAATACTGAAATCCTCAAGACCGCGCTCGACGAAAGCACGAATCTCCCCTAGACGAAAATCTGGCACCACAAAATCAGGTGTCGTGCGATAGAGCTCAAGGAGGCGATCGCCAAAAGCACTGAACTTAAAGAAATAATTTTCTTCGCTAATATCCTCAATGGTCAATTGCGGATGAATAGGACACTTCCCTTCCACCAGCTCAGAATCTGTTTTTTCCAACTCACAACCAACGCAGTATTTTACGGTGTAATTTTTTTTGTAAATAAACCCACCCGCATCGCAGCGCTTCCAAAATTCTGTGGCTGCCGCTTTATGCGCCGGATCCGTGGTGCGAACAAAACTAAACCCAGGACGCACGCCAATGGCTGGCAATAATTCACGCACCTTGTCTGACATTTGATCGGTATAGAGCTGTGTAGCAATACCAAGCTCAGCGGCCTTGCGATAGACCTTAAGGCCATGCTCATCCGTACCTGTATTCATAAGCACCTCGCGCCCTAAAAGCTCCTGGTAGCGCGTAATAACGTCGCCACGCACTATTTCTAGGGCAAAGCCGATATGTGGCTCAGCGTTCACATATGGCAGCGTACAGGTCAGATAAAACGGTTTTTTTGCAACAGATGCACCGGTATTGGGGCGAGGATTCGTCATAGGCACCATCATACAACAAAAAAAGCCCGCTTTAAAGCGCGCCTCTTTTTTTCTCTTGTCTCTTCTCGTTCTCGTTCTGACCTTTTCCCTTATACCTTTTACTTTGCTGCACCATACAACATATCCGCATCAGTAAAACGATCCTTTTGTATATCGCGCAAATACTCCATCAAAATAGTAGAGAGAGGCACTGACAAGATAATACCGAGCACGCCCGCCAATTTTGCCCCGATCACGATGGCAAGGATCACTACGATTGGTGATATGCCGATCAGTTTTTTGACTACCAGTGGATAGAAGAGATGATTTTCAAATTGCTGAATAAGAATGTAGGCACACATGACAATGACAGCAAGCGTGGTGCCGCCCGCAGTGAAGGCTACCATAATGCCCGGCACAGCAGAGAGGATAGGTCCAAATACAGGAATCAATTCAAAGATAGCCGCCACAAGAGCGAGCAATAGAGCGTGTTCGAGGCCTGCTATGGTAAGCGAAAGATAGACCAATACCCCCACTGTCACCCCAAGAAGAAGTTGCCCTTGCATCCAGAAGGCAATTTTATCCTGTGAACGACGCCAGA
>CAZKGX010000015.1:11746-12909 GCA_964552645.1 uncultured Candidatus Saccharibacteria bacterium | reverse complement strand
TTGAACTAACCTCTGGTGTGGCTGCTGTACCGCCAGGTGCACCGCAGCGTAGCTATGTTGGGAAGGGATAACCTCTGAAAGCATCTAAGAGGGAAACCCACTCCAAGATCAGGAATCGTTATGAGGCCCGTGAGAGATGATCACGTTGATAGGCTCCAGGTGTACGCACAGCGATGTGTTGAGCCGAGGAGTACTAATTCGCCCATCCTATTAGGAACATTTGTAAATCACAATCATTGCTATTGTGCGGTGCGGGGATGTAATTGCCCAAACAGCGATATATCCTTTGTACCGCACCTGTTTCAGGTTTCAAGATTTCAGTCTGGTGATTCGTCGCGGGGGTCACACCTGATCCCATTCCGAACTCAGCAGTTAAGCCCCGTAGAGGCGATGATACCTCCTTGTGAGGGAAAGTAGCTAGTCGCCAGGCTGAAGTCTTGAAGCTTTACAACAGATACAATAGAAAGAAGAGCGTCGCACACCGTGCGGCGCTTTTTCTTTTACCTACCATTTAGAAGGGGAAATGCTACAATGGCCCAACGAATATTCATTATTAGTCTTTATATTACTATTATGGAAACACACCATGCACATGCCGGTCATAGCGCTCTTCCTGGGGTCAAATGGCTTTGGAAGGAGACATGGCAGGTCTATACGAAGTACTTCCCGTACTTCATCGCCGTTACATTGCCTATTGTGGCGCTGACGACGTTTTCTGATGCTTTCGAAAATATGGCAAAGTTTGCTGCGCCGGCACTGTCGGGTCAAGTCATGTTTACCTTTGTCTCTGTGGTATCAGCATTGTGCGCATTTATTGTGAGCGCCCTCGTTCCTATTGCCTTGATTAAGGCAGCCAATGAGGCACGCACCGGCACGCCGGCTTCTATGGAGGAACTTCTTGCTTTCAGCGGAAAGCGCTTTTGGGGCTTTCTGTGGGTTGTTATTGTCACGGCATTTTTCAACGCCATAGCATTGGGCGCCTTTATTATTCCTATGATCGTGCTCAATATCTATCTCGGTTTTGCAGTTACTGCCTATGCAGTTGATGGTCGCAAGGGAGTTGATGCTTTGATTTGGAGTGCACATGCAGTTGCGGGGAAGTGGTGGAAAGTCTTTGGGCGCACCATTATTTTGATCCTCACCTGCTTTGCCGCTTCCGGATT
>CAZKGX010000015.1:1745-11736 GCA_964552645.1 uncultured Candidatus Saccharibacteria bacterium | reverse complement strand
ATCCTCTTTCCGCTTCAGCAGATCCTTGGTATGGCCGCGTGGAAGACGCTTTTCAATGGCCTCATGGTCTTCCTTAACAATCTCTTCATTGTGCCATTTGCCGCTATTTATTCGGTCATGCTTTATACTGAATTGAAAAAGACGAAGCATGCGCCAAGCGACCTCGATCAGTATCGTATTCGCCGTAATCTCTGGACAATGGTAGTGGTGGGTATTGTCTGTGCTATTGCTATTACCGTCACCAGTCTTCGCTTTATTGTGCCTGTCGTCATTGAAAAAATGACCTATTGGCCAATGATGCACTAAAGAAAACGAACGCTTCTCCCTCCTTTCCTTTTTCCTCTGTATCTATAGAAAGCCAAAAAAGCTGCAAATGATATGAACTGGGCATCCCGTCGCAAACTAATCTATCTTCTCATTGCCGTTATTGCGGTCGTGCTCTTTATTGTTACGCCGGCAGCCTATGTGCTTTATACGCCGCCTTCTTGTACCGATAAAAAGCAAAATCAGGGCGAGCTTGGCGTCGATTGTGGCGGGCCGTGCGCTACGCTCTGTCAAAATCTCGCTCTCGAGCCCATCATTTCATGGCAGCGCGTCTTCAAAATCACCGACGGCTATTACAATGCCATTGCCTATATAGAAAATCCAAACATTGGCTCAACGGCAAAAAATGTAGCCTATATGTTCCGCGTCTATGACGATAAAAATGTGCTCATCGTTGAGCGAAAAGGGCGTACCACGCTTTTGCCAAACAGCAAATTCCCGCTCTTTGAGCCCAACCTTCAGACGGGGAAGCGTATTCCTGCGCGTGTGACCTTTGAGTTTACGGGCACGCCGTATTGGGAGCGCACAACATACAAAGCGCCGGCTGTGCGTGTCACTTCTCGCGTCCTAAAGCAGCCGCAGAGTCCGCGCCTCGAGGCTACCATTGCCAATGACACGCCAAATGATCTTCGCAATATCCCTGTCATCGCTATTATTTACGATACAGAGGGAAATGCTTTGGCCGCTTCACGCACCCTCCTCGAAGATATTCCTGGCAATAGCTCAGTGCTCGCCGTCTTCACCTGGCCGCAGGCATTTACTGGTACACCGTCGCAGCGCGAGGTCTGGATTGATTTGAGGCAGTAATACACTACAATAGGGGCATGAACATCCTGTCGACGGCGCCTTTTGCCCAATGGATACCGCGCATACGGGCTCTTTTGACGGGCTTTGATTGGTGGCTCTTACTCCTGTCTTTGCCTATTATGGCGGCTGGCTTGGTGACTATGAATGCGCTTGGCGGCGACAATTACTTTTTTGATCGCCAGCTGCTATGGGCCCTTCTGACGCTCTGTTTGATGCTTTTTTTGTCGGGTGCGCAATACTCTTTTTTGCGGCGCACTTCGGTGGTGACGGTCATCTTTTTGTTCGCGGTCTTTTTGCTGGTGCTTCTCTTTGGTCTCGGTACCGTGGCAAAGGGGGCGCAAAGCTGGTTCCATTTTGGGGCCGTCTCCTTTCAGCCCTCTGATTTTGCCAAGCTCGCCCTCATTATTGTCCTGGCAAAATACTTCAATCGCCGCCATGTGGAAATTCGCCATATGCGCCACATTATTATTTCGGGCGTGTATGCCTTCGTTTTATTTGTGCTGACCTTGCTCCAGCCGGACTTTGGATCGGCGGTGGTCATTTTTATGCTGTGGTTCGGCATGCTTTTGCTTTCAGGTATTTCGCGCCGGCACGTGGCGCTCTTGGTGCTGACGGGCGCACTTGTCGCTGTTGGTCTGTGGAATTTTGGTTTTGCCGAATATCAAAAAGATCGCATCCGCAATTTCATTAACCCTTTGGCAAATATTTCCGGTTCAGGCTATAACGCATATCAATCGATGGTGGCTATTGGATCGGGCGAGCTGTGGGGGAAGGGAGTGGGCTATGGCACGCAATCGCGCCTGCAGTTTTTGCCCGAACATCGCACGGACTTTGTGTTTGCGGCCTTTGCGGAGGAGTGGGGCTTTGTTGGGGCAATTATTTTGCTCGGCTTTTATTGCGCCCTTATATCGCGGGTGGCCTTGGTCAGCATGCGCGGCGCCACCAATTTTGAAATACTGTTTGGTCTTGGCGTGGCGCTCTATTTTATTATCCAACTTATTATCAATGTGGGCATGAATATGGGCTTGCTGCCGGTCACTGGTCTTGTGGCGCCTCTTATGAGTTATGGTGGCTCGCATATGCTTATTGAAGGGGTAATGCTCGGCATGGTTGCGGGCATGCGGCGCTACGGTCTGGCTACCCATAAAAATGACATGCGCAATGAGTTTTTGGGCCTAGAATAAGGGGTTTTAAGGGCCTTACAGGGGCGTTTTGGGGCCATTTTTAGCCATTACCACAATTTATTGACTTATCGTATAAAGTGTAGTATAATTATACCAGTACAGAACCTTGAAATTCGATGCTAAAGGAAAGCCCCCTAAAAAGGGTGTGTTCTGGCCGAAACCCAGAATCTCGGGCCGAAAGCCCCCTCAAGCAAGAATAGGTCCTGTCAGTGGAAAGATCGACGCATGAAGATTCACGACGATAATGTTCAGAACTACGTTCGCAACAAGATGAAGGACACCAGTCTCTATCACAGCGCGTACGCAGTTAAGGATATCTTGGGGCGCATTCACAAAATTGGTCAGTTGTGGGTGGCGGTTGTGTGCTTCTGTTGCTGCTTTGTCTTGTCGATTGTTGTCTACAACACGGCAGGAACGCGAGGGTGGCGGTGGCTGGAGTATTGTAGTGAGGCGGTGTTCGTCATCACCTTGCTGGGCACCCCCTTCCTTTTGTTGTGTGTGTTCTGGGCACGGCATAAAAACACACACGCGCCCGAAGACTGGGATTGTGTCACGGAGGGCATCCTTCGCGATGCAGAAAGTTTCGAAAAGTTGTTCGGCCGTGGCCGTCTGCAGTATCGAAGTTTTCTCCATGGGGCCAGCAGTCCGGTCCGGCGCCGTTTGCAGTATTACGCTCAGGCGGCGCGCTGCTCGAAAGTCAGCCCAGAATCCCTCAGGAGTGCATTCGATTTGGTTATAGCTTTTTCTGGCGTTGCGCCGGATAAGGTCTATGAAATGGTCTACAACGAAGCACTTAGCCAGCCAGATTTGCCAGTTCGTCCAACCTACAAGTAAGGTAGTTCTTTTTCACGAGGCGCTGCGAGCAATCGCGGCGCCTTTTTGTATTTGTTTTTTTCTCTCGTCTGACTTTTTCCTTTTTACCTTATACCTTTTACTTTCCTAGGTAAAGCTCCTCCGTCTTTTCTACCATGCCTTTCAATGAGAAATGAGTGATGATGCGCTCGTGGAGGGCTGCGCCGAGCGCTGCGGCTTTTGCCTTTTCTTGCATTACAAAAATGACGGCATCGGCAATGTCCTTGATGTCGCCAGTGCGCACCAGGATGCCATTTTCAAGTTGGCGAATGACTTCGGGAATACCTCCAATATTTGAGGCAATCACAGGCAGACCGGCAAGACCGGCCTCGAGAATGGCATAAGGCAATCCTTCGGTGCGTGAAGGCATAATAAAAGCGTCGAAGCCGCTCACATAATGCGCAGCATTGCTTACATGGCCAGCAAAGAGCACCACATCCTCAACGCCAGCTGCCTTGATGTGGGCGCGCAATGTCTCGCGCAATTCGCCGTCGCCGGCAATAAAGAAGACAAAAGGTGCTGCCGTGCGCTCGCGTATAAGGGGCACTGCCTCGATGAGAAAGTCCAGGCCTTTATTCATATGAAGCTCGGAAATGGCGCCACAAAAGTAGGGATTTTTCTCGCGTATATGGGCTTGCATATCGGGACTCAAAAGGGAAATCAAATGTGCGCGCGCTTCGCTGTGTGCCATAGGGCTCACTGTCGGCACGCCATTCCAGATGACGGTTATTTTGTGCTGCACAAAAGGCATCCATGCGACATCGCGGAGCATTTTATGCGATACCGCAATGACGCGGTGAGCGAGCACGATAGTGCACCAGTGGGCACAGGCAATAATGCCGCGCTGCCAAGCAGGGCGCTTTTCATTGAATGCCCAGCCATGAGCGGTGAAAATAATGCGAGGCACGCCCGTCAATCGGCCTGCCAGACCGCCGAGGCCGCCAATTTTCGAACTATTCACATGGAGCACATCGGGGCGCTCTTTGCGAATGAGGCGAATAATGCCAAAGAAGGTGGCAATGTCCTTGAAAGCATGGACATTTCGCGTCAAAAAGGGGAGAGAGATCGTGCGCACGCCTGCGGCTTGGAGCTTTTCGAAGAGCGTGCCATTGCCGCCAAGGCCAACCACCACGTCGTGGCGATCCTTCAGTGCGGTCGCAAGATCAAAGACATAGCGCTGTGCGCCGCCCCAATTGGACTTGGTGATAAGGATGAGGATTTTCTTCCGTGATGGCGTGGAGGGTACGGTCGCCGTATGGGGCGATGAAGAATGGTCGGCAGCTCGATGGTCTGTCATGGCTGTAGTATACCGCCCTCGCTGCTATCATCAAAATGACACTGTGGGGCAGGACATAGTCATAAGGCCCTTTTTGTGCTATAATCGCGCACATATGAAAAGGAAATTTCGCCGTGAAAGCATCGTCATAATGCTGGGGGATGTGGTGGCGTTTTCGGCCGCTTTGGCTCTTATGCTGTTTGTGCGTTATGGGGCGGATTTCGGCGGGCACCTCGGCTATCAGCACATTGCGCCGTTTTCTATTATTTTCCTGCTTTCTGTGCTTGTATTCTTTATTGTTGGCCTCTATGAGAAGCGCACGACATGGGTAGAGCGTGAGGTGCCGCGCCGTTTGCTGCAGGCGCAGATTATCAATGCTATTTTGGCCATTGCGCTCTTCTATTTTAGTAATCAATTCGCCATTGCGCCGCGCATTAACCTTTTTATCTATCTCTTGTTCTCGGCCGCGCTTGTGCTCTTATGGCGTCAGGGCGTGGCTCCGTATTTGCGCATCATTCTTCGTTTTTCAAATGAAGGTCGCCATGCTGTGTTGGTGGCCACTGGTGTTGAGGCTGATGAATTGTGGCATGAGGTCAATAGCGGCCGCTACGGCTTTACTTTTACGGCGCGCGTCGATTCGGGCGAGCCAGACCTTCTTGCTAAAGTGCAGTATGCGGTGGCGGAGACCAATGCTTCTATTGTTGTGATCGACCTTGAGCATCCAGCTATAAAGCAGGCCGCCGGTTTGCACCGCCTCCTTTTCCACGGTGTGACTTTTACTGATGCGCATTCACTCTATGAATCGCTTTTTGATCGCATTCCGGTCTCACTTATCAATGAGCAATGGCTGCTTGAGCATGTTTCTTTTGCTCGAAAGCCGCTCTATGACAATGTGCGCCGTATTGCAGATGTGGTGCTTGCTGGTATTGCGGCTATATGTTCGCTTGTCGTGTATCCTTTTATTTGGGCTGCTATTAAGCTCGATGATGGGGGAAAGCTCTTCATTTCCCAGGAGCGTATTGGAAAGGGTGGCAAGGTGGTGCGCATTCACAAGTTCCGCACTATGAAGACTGACGATGCAGGGGATGAAGCGGCAAAAAAGCAGAATGGCCCAACACGCATTGGTCCATGGTTGCGAGTCACTCGCATTGACGAATTGCCACAGCTTTGGGATGTGGTCCGTGGAAATATCTCTCTTATCGGTCCGCGTCCTGAATTGCCGGCCTATGTAACCCTGTATGAGAAGGAAATACCGTTTTACGGCATACGCCACCTCATGTCGCCAGGTCTTTCGGGCTGGGCGCAGATTTACCATCGCGATCCGCCAAAGACCGATGCAAGTGTCGACAAGACCAAGGCCAAACTTTCCTACGATCTCTATTACATAAAGAACCGCTCTCTATGGCTTGATATTAGCATCGTCCTCCGTACGCTACAGATTTTGATGTTGCGCAATGGCAGGTAATATGGCTATAATCCCCCTATAATTATGAAACACAGAATTATTTCGGTCCTCATTATTCTCGTCAGTGTGGCTGTTGGCTATTTTATTTATAATTCGGAAATGGCTGCCAAGAGTCCTTATAAGTTTAAGCTCGGCCTCGATCTTTCAGGTGGTACCCATTTGGTCTATCGCGCTGATGTATCAAATGTCAAAAGCAATGATCTCACCTCAAGCATGAATGCTTTGCGCGATGTGATTGAGCGTCGCCTCAACTTATTCGGCGTCTCTGAGCCATTGGTGCAGATTGAGCATGGAGGCACCCTCGGTGCTCCTGAGGAAAAGCTTATTGTTGAATTGCCAGGCGTGACTGATGTAAAGAAGGCTATTGAGCAGGTGGGCAAGACACCTCTCCTTGAGTTCAAGCTTGTCACCCAGGCCACCACTACACCTGACGGCGTTTCTACTTCTACGCCAAGCGCCGCTTTCTTGAGCACCGGCCTTACTGGTCGTCTCCTTGATAGCGCCGCCCTCGAATTTGATCCTCAGACTGGCCAGCCACAGGTATCTTTGAAGCTCGACGATGAAGGCAAGGCTCTCTTTGCCAAAATCACCAAAGACAATGTTGGTCGCCAGCTTGCTATTTTCCTTGATGGTTCTGTAATCTCAAGCCCTGTTATTCGCGAAGAGATCCCTGGTGGTATTGCACAGATTTCTGGTGGCTTTACTACAAAGGAGGCACAGACCTTGGTGCGTGACCTTAACTACGGTGCATTGCCGGTGCCTATTGAACTTGTTGGTACGCAGACCATCGGTGCTACCCTTGGTGATGCTGCACTCGCAAAGAGCGTTGCTGCTGGCCTTTGGGCATTCCTTATCATCGCTCTCTTTATGATTATTTGGTATCGCGTGCCAGGTTTGATTGCTACTATTGCCCTTGCTATCTATACCATTATTAACCTCGCTCTCTTCAAGCTTCTTCCAGGAGGCTTGCAGATTACTCTTACTGCCGCTGGTATCGCTGCCTTTATTTTGTCAGTCGGTATGGCCGTGGATGCAAACATCCTTATCTTTGAGCGTATGAAAGAGGAGCTTCGTCGTGGCAAGAGCCTCAGCGATGCTATGCACGATGGTTTTGCTCGCGCATGGCTTTCTATTCGCGACTCAAACCTCTCAAGCATCATTACGGCAGTGATTCTCTTTACCTTTGCTTCGACGGCGGTCATTAAGGGCTTTGCATTGGTCTTTGTGGTTGGCGTGCTCACCAGTATGTTGACTGCTATTAGTATTTCACGCGTTATGCTCTATGCCGTGGCTCCAATGGGGAAGAAGGGTACGCATCATGCAGTAAGTAAGTGGGTCACTGCACTCTTCTCGAACGGCTTCACTTCAACGGGTCGACAGACACAGGAAGGCATGCACTCCTAATCCCCCTTCTCGTCCTCACCTTTTACCTTTTACTTTTTACCTTTTACTTTCACCACAATGCATATCGTCAATCATCGCAAAATCTACTACACCATTTCTGGTGTGCTCGTCCTCGCTTCTATCATCGCCCTCTTTACGTGGGGCTTGAATCTCGGTATCGATTTCAAGGGTGGTTCTATCCTTGAGGTTAAGTATGAAAATGTCGACGCGCGCCCTGATCAGGAGGCCTTGATCAAAGTGCTCGAGCCGCTTGAGCTCGGCGCCTCAGTTCGTCCCACCGGCGACACCGGCTACATTGTTCGCATGAAGGCTATTAGCGAGCCAGAGCGCATCAAAGTCGCTGAAGCCCTTTCAATGGAAGGGAAGTCAAAATACGAAACCGTGCGCTTTGATTCCATCGGCCCTCTTCTTGGTCGTGAAGCAATGCAGAATGCAGCTTTCTCAATTGTCTTGGTTATTCTCTGTATCGTGCTTTTCATTGCCTATGCCTTCCGTCAGGTCTCAGAGCCGGTCTCTTCATGGAAGTATGGTTTGATTGCTGTGGTGGCATTGCTCCATGACGTCCTTATTCCTACCGGTGTCTTTGCAGTGCTCGGCCATTTCCATGGCTTTGAAGTGGATACTCTCTTCGTGACCGCTCTCCTTGTGGTGCTCGGCTTCTCTGTGCATGACACCATTGTGGTCTTCGACCGTGTCCGTGAAAACCTTCATCATGCTCGCTCAAATGAGCCATTTGAAGTCACGGTAGGGAAGAGTATTTCTCAGACATTCACCCGTTCTATCAATACATCACTCTCAACGCTCTTGGCCCTCGCTGTCCTCTATGTCGCCGGCCCAGAAGCAACACGCACCTTCTCATTGGCCCTTCTTATCGGTATCTTTGCTGGTACCTATTCATCGATCTTCATCGGTTCACCATTGCTGGTCACGGTGCAGAAATGGCAGGAGAAAAAGTAAAAAAGTATGTAAGTATGTAGTTATGGAAGTATGTAGGTCAGAGGGAGAAGTGGAAAAAGTAAAAGGTCAGATTGTGAGGAGAAAAGTCAGAGAGAAAAACGGTCCCGAAAGTGGCCGTTTTTCTCTATCTCTCTTTGTCTTGCGGGTCTATGCACACTACATTTTTGCCCCCCCACACTGTGGTATAATACATTCGGTTTTTTTATTTATAATATTATTTCAATGGACTCAACGTCGTATCAATCGTCGCTTCATCAAAAGGCAATCAAAAGTCTTTTGGGTGCCACAATTGCTTTTAGTGCCCTTATTCTTTTCTCATCGTTTGCGCATGCTCAAGGCACCTCCTCTATTATTCAGGAGGAAGCTGATAGCGGTGCTACATCTTCATGTATTGCAATACAAAACAATCTTCGTTATCGCAGCACGGATGCGATGACGGGTGGCGAGGTTTCACTTCTTCAGGATTTTCTTATTGATCGTGGCTATATGACCGGCACACCGACGGGTTTCTACGGCACCGTTACTGTTGGTGCGGTCACACGATTCCAGCGTACAAATAGCATCAGTCCTGTGGGCTATGTCGGTCCTGTCACCAAAGCCGCAATAAAGAAAGTTTCTTGCGATAGTGCATCAGGTGTTTCTACAAATACCAATACAGGTGTAGTCACTCCGACTATTGCACCAACGCCAGGCAGCACACCAAATTCTTCTGTTTTCTCAATCCCATTTACCTTCATTTCTCCTCGTGGCGGTGAGGTGTGGCAAGAAGGGACTACTCAGTTAGTGCGTTGGGTTGGTTCAGATACCTCAGATAAGCGAGTACAGGTTTATTTGGAGAGAAAGGCGCCGGGCGATACACAATTCTGGTTTGCTGGTCAAATTGCAACCTCGCAGGCAAGAACAGATTCAACTGCATGGACTGTATCTGCAAACGGGAAGGGAGGTTTTGCAAAGAATGCACAGTATAGAATTGTCGTCACTGATGTGGGGGAATCAGGAAAACCGGGCGCATATTCTGTAAGTAACACATTCTCAATTGTGGAAAATGCAACGGTAAATCCGACACTCTCTCCAACACCGACATATAGTCCGACCACCTCTCCCATCCCAACAGTGAGTGTCTATGGCGGTGCACAGCCAACAGTATCTCTTGCACCTCGAAACTCAGTAATGACATTTACCAACTTCTACCTTTCACCGGTCTCTGGGTACAACAAAAAAGTAGATAGTGTAACTGTTGAACGCACAGGGGTATCAGATAGTGACGGTGCCTTTGACCGTATTCTTATTATGAATTCCAAGGGGTATGCGCTTGGTGAGGGGTATCTCAACCAATATCATCGTGCAACAATTCGTCTCTATAAGCCGCTTGAGCTCAATACACCAACATCTCTTAGTATTGGAGCTATTATGAAAAACGACCTATCAGCTTATGCTGGCCAGGCAGTAGGTCTTAATCTTGTCTCGTTGGATGTAGATGGAGGTACTTCTGGGACGCTTCCGATTGTAGGTACGCAACATGTGATTAATAATACGCTTAATCTTGCAAAACCAGCTCTTACTCAAGGGTCTAATGGACTACAGAACATTATTACTGTTACGAATGGTTCGGTGGAAAGTGTACGCATTAAAGCATTGATATTGAGAGGGCAGTCCCAGGCTGCCGGTCTTTTGTATTCGATACCAGGCAGTAGTGAAATGCCAGTCTCTATATGTGAGGTT
>CAZKGX010000015.1:0-1735 GCA_964552645.1 uncultured Candidatus Saccharibacteria bacterium | reverse complement strand
TGTGTACTATTCAAAACGACGGTATATTACTTGCAAAGAATAGCAGTATTGCATTTAAGGGTGTTGGTAATAGCCGTATAGAGAAACTGTTTGATGTTGTGATTCGTGGTGAGACATATGGGTGGACTGTTATGCCAACACCTTTTGATCCAGCTCCTTCGGTCTCGCCAACGCCAACGGTCACCCCGTCAGTCTCTCCAACGCCGACATATAGCCCAACATATTCTCCAACCCCTTCAGTGACTCCTACTACCTCTGTTCTTCCGCCGTCAGTGAATACAGACAGAACAACCATTCAGACAATATACCCGTATGACAGAGCTGCCGTAAAAAGTAAAATAACAATATACGGTTCTAACTTCGATGTAAAAGCTCCAAATAAAATCACGTTTCGTAATTCCGTAACAGGTGCAAGTTATGCCCTCAATGCAAACTCACCTTATGGTACATGGATAGAGATGGTACTTCCTTCGGTTATTCCTGCGGGTGATTATGTGGTGACTGTACGCAATAGTTCATTGGCAAACGATAGTCCGGCACAGCGTTATCAACTCTTCAATGTTCCAGAGACCACCATCTCACCAACACCAACCCCTACAGTTACTACAGGTCAAGCTACATCAGTATCCCTCACATCACCACAACCAAATGCTGTTTTGACTACTGGAATGCCATTTACAATCCGTTGGAATACGACAGGGGGTGGGTTCGATAAGTATCAGATAATCGTTGGTAATTCATTAACAAATAGTGAGCGTCAGCTTTACGATAAAGTTTCAATGGTAGATTATATACCCGCTTACCAGACGAGCTTCTTGTGGAACGTCCCTGATTTACTTGGTGATTTCGTAAAGAGTTCAAATTATTCCTATGAGCAGATAAAGAATTCATTTTATCTTCAAGTTAAATTAGTAAAAGGCGATAGCGCAGGAGGTGGTTACATCGCTTCGTCAAATAAGGTCTCATTCTCAGTCGTAGGGGTAAGTGCAACTCCTTCTCCTTCAGCAACTCCTACCAGCACCGTATCACCAACATCAAGCACTTCAGCGTCAGAGTCGCAAACATCGGTCACTGCCAATATGATGGATACGTTGCGTCAGTTGTTCCCAGCTCTCTATCGATAGAGTGAATGGAAGGGAAGAACAAAGCCCTTTACCATAGGTAAAGAAAACTATATAAAAGGCCATATTCCCGCTCGGATATGGCCTTTTATCATTATTGCCATAAAAACACATAAAAACCGCTGCCCCCTATTGACTCCTTTCTCTATATCTGTATAATGGCACAACCCTTCAAAAAGGGTTTGTCTGTAAGTATTTTTTGGGAATGCGGGCATGTACACAGGTGCCAGATTTCCACGGTCTTACAGCCAATAGGCTCATTGAAAACTTAAACGCAAAACCTGATCGCAATGACCTTCATCGGTCGTTGTGATCAAAATAGAAAGCATGGTAAAAATTGTTTCAATTTGAACCGTCTTTCCTTAAAGTGAAACCGGAAAGTGAGACATTAATCAAGTCTTCACTTCCACAACGAGCTAGGGTGCCAGGCGTTTGCCGGCACACCTTCGAACTCTCGGTTTGAAATAGAGTATGTTGAGCACGCATGTGTTCGAGTCCTTTGTTTTGTTCCGTTCGTTTCTCCTGTTATTTCGCAAGAAATTACATTTGAAATTCTTTAATAAGAGTTTGATCCTAGCTCAGGATGAACGCTGGCGGCGTGGATAAGGCATGCA
>CAZKGX010000014.1:0-13138 GCA_964552645.1 uncultured Candidatus Saccharibacteria bacterium | reverse complement strand
GCCAGAGGTCGAGCACGTATTTTTCATGGCGCAATGGCGATATGAGGCGCAAGAAATCCGCCACGCCATCTTTTTGTACAGCAAGATAAAAGGAAAGCACCACAATAAGACTGAAGCTCAAGACGCCACCGAAAATAGTGCTCACGGTGCGGACGAATCCTTCTGATACATTATCGAAACTTGCACTCAAAGCAGCGAGGCTCTGACTGAGCGAGAATGAAGTATTTGAAAACTTTTGGAATGCAGCGGACTGCTCAAGGACGCCTGTGCCCTTGTCCGGAATCCAAGCCTGCGCATAGTTGAGATAGGTCGGCAAATTTCCAAGATACGAAGAAAAGTCGCGCAGCAATATTGGCAAAAGTAAATAAATGACACCGACAAAAACAATAGCAATGAAGAGATACACAATAACGACTGCCCACACTCGACCAATATTCCATCGCTCAAGACGGCGGGCTGCCGGCTCAATTGCAGAAGCAATCACCACTGCCGCCACCGCCAAAATAATAATGTCATGTATATAAAAGACGATAGCAGCAGCAGCGCTCACCAGGAAAAAGCGTATAAACGTGGATGTTGAAATATTGAGCGTCTGTGGCATTGGCCGCATCATACCATGCGCATTACAAAATGGAAGAAAAGAGAGAAAGGTGCAAAAAGAAACCCCTCCTGCCAATGGCGGGAGGGGTTCGTGAAAACCGACGCGTGTTACGAGGTCGCCGGGGCTGACGATGTGTCTGTGGCGACCGATGCCACCGATGCCACTGCTGGCTCATCTCCGGCTGGAGCTGGAGCCGCAGATGTAGTTGAAGGTGTGGCAACCGAAGTCGCACGATGATCCCTGATCCTACCAGCTTCACTGAAAAGGTCACGCACACCAGCCGATAGGAATCGATCAGACCTCTTTCGAGTGTAGTCAAACACCCAAAGAAGGTTTTCTCGCAAAAGCACAATCTGCCTATTCATACCAACCAAAGTGATTGCATCTTTTGCTGAGTCAGACATGGCGCACCGAAATGACTTGGCCGCATGCTCAGCATCAAGAATACCGACAGCAAGTGCCACCATTCTCTGTCGCACAGCGTTAAAGAACTTATCTGCTTCGTCTTCATTCCAGGTATACCCACACACACCGGAAATGTCGGCATTAGACAGACCCATTCGGTCGACAAAGCTCCTCGCCCTCTGAATCACTTCTGAGATATCATCGTGCCACGAACGAATGTGACGCTGTTCAATCAGCGCATTGCGAAAAAAAATGAGTCCACACACACCAAACAGAATACTCATGACAGAGAAGATCGTAATGAAAAACCGATTCCCCTCCCAGGACGCCGTAGTTGTGATGAAACCCAAAAAAGCAGCGATTGCGGCCGTGAAGAATGCAAAGAGCACACAACCGAGGACCATCCACATTTTTTTTCGATATGTGCTCGCAGTATGTTCCAAATATTCACGGATCGCTACCACCTCAAACCTCAGAAACACAGGCAATTCGTGAGGTGGGGTCTTGATCGTAATATCACACATGCGCATAGTTCTATCCTCGTCTTTCATTCGCCTATGGTCGTTCTTTGGCTTTCAGGCATGGACGCGGCTTTCGGGCCTCGTACACTTTTCAAAGAACAGAGTGCCAAGCGAGAGCATTCTGTTCTAGACATTGCTATATTTTGTGTTTTATGTCAAATCTGGGGCGTATAGGCCTGCTGCCATGTTGCAATCACTTCCCTCACCCCTTTTTCTGCTGCTTCACGCTCTTTTGCCCCACTTATCATAGACATAAAGAAGTGTTCGGGACGGAATATATCCCGCGCCAAAGCACGCACCTCTTCAGTGGTGACACGTGATAGTTTTTCATAAATAGCAGCAGGGGTTTCCATTGGCTTCCCGTCAAGTTCTCGAGAACCGTAAAAATCAGCGATGTCTTCTGATGTTTCATATCCCATGATGTATTTACCAAGAAGATAGTCTTTGGCTTTTTTCATTTCTTCATCAGAAATCATCTCATTTGCAATGAGACGAAGCTCAGCTAAAACAGCTTCAACCGCCTCAGCAGCACGACTATGATTGACTCCCATAGTAATACCGAAACGACCATAGTCTGCCATAAGCGTATTACCTGCCCCAATGTAATAGCAGAGGCCGCGCTCTTCACGAATCTTCTGGAAGAGACGAGAGCTCATGCCGCCACGCAGCACCGTACGAAGCACCGAACCAGCATACGTGCGTAGATCATAGATATTGAAGCTATGAAAACCAATGGCCATATGCATTTGTTCGGTATCTTTCTCATAATATGAAATAAGAGGGCCGACTGACTTCATATGCACAGGGTTTCGAGGTACAGCATGTGTTGCGATAGTATGCGATGCAAACCATGATTCAGCCTTATCAAAAGCCTCCTTGGCAGAAACGTTTCCAGCAATGACCACAACAGTTACCTCAGGGACATAGGCACACTGTTTAAAAGCCACCACCTGATCACGTGTAATCTGACTCACTGAATCTACTGTACCTGCAATATCGATTGCGGCCACCTGCCCCGCATACATTTTGCTCATTAAATCATCATGAACCAAAGTCGACGGATCATCATTATTCATACGAATCTCCTCAATAATGACCTTTCGCTCTTTTTCAATTTCATGCTCGGGAATGGTGGAATTGAGATACATATCGGCGAGCACATCAAAGACGCGCCCAAAATGGACCGATGCGGCTTTGACATGGTATCCGGTCACTTCACGGGAAGTAAAAGCATTATAGCTTGCCCCCACTTTATCAAGTTCCTCGGAAAGCGCCTTAGGTGTTGGCCATTGTGGTGTTCCTTTAAAGCAGCAGTGTTCGAGAAAATGTGCGAGACCCTTACTCTCATCTGGCTCGTGGTGTGCGCCAACCGCCGCAAGCACCATTACAGTCACCGTAGGATTTTCATGCATAGGCACCACCAAAACACGAACGCCATTTGCAAGCGTCTTCTTCTGACACTGTAATTGCATATTTTTTGGAAGATCGGACATGAGGAGGTCTGCTTACTTTTTACCTTTTACTTTCTCTGCGAGGTATTCAATGAGCCCCTCTTCGCCAATGCGCTCCTGCTCACCGCTATCACGATGGCGAATCGTCACACCAGCACCGCGCTCAATGGTATCGAAGTCGACAGTCACACACAACGGCGTACCGATTTCATCTTGGCGGCGATAGCGCTTACCAATATTGCCATTATCATCAAACTCAACTGCCCCGAGACCGCGTTCAGCAAAAGCCGTCTTCACAGCAAGATACACCTCGCGCGCCTTTTCTATGAGGGCCGGCTTGTTTTTGAGGAGTGGAAAGACTGCCACCTTCACTGGCGCCACACGAGGGTCGAACTTCAAATAGACGCGCTTTTCAGCCGGCTCGCCAGCGGCGCCAGCGACCTCATCTTCCATATATGCATCAGAAAGTACCGCCAATAAGAGGCGATCGACACCGAATGTCGGCTCAATACAATGCGGCGTGAAGCGAGTCTTTGTTTCTTCGTCAAAGTATGTCAGATCTGCACCGCTCGCAGCAGCATGTGCCCTGAGATCGTAATCAGTACGATAGGCCAAACCGAGCAGCTCTTTTTGTCCAAATGGAAAATCAAACTCCGTATCGACTGAGCGCTTTGAATAATGCGCTCGATCGGCCTCAGGCACTTCGATTTTGTGAATTTTGGCAGGTGTAAGGCCGAGATCTTTTTCAAGAAATGTGACCTGCTCATCATAGAGCTTATCGAAGACACTTTCTACATGCGCTGGATCGCGCGAATCAACAAAATATTCAATTTCCATCTGCTCGAGCTCGCGCAAACGGAAAATATAATCGCGCGGTGCAATTTCATTACGGAAGGCCTTCCCTATTTGAGCCATACCGAATGGCAACTTTGGGTGGAAGCTATCGACTATGTTTTTGAAATTGACGAACATGCCCTGCGCAGTCTCCGGGCGAAGGTACGAAATAGCTGTCTCATCTTCGGTGGCGCCGACATGCGTCTTGAACATCATATTGAACTGACGAACATCACCGAGAGCATTGCCATCAGGACTCTTTATGCCCTTCTCTTTTATGGCTGCATCCATAGCGGCGAGGGTCATGCCACGAGGATCAACACCAACTTCTTCGAGCAAATGATCGGCGCGATAACGCTTTTTTGTTTTTACATCTTCAACAAGCGGATCAGCAAAACCACCCACATGACCAGATGCCTTCCATACGTTTTGATTCATCAAAATAGAAGCATCGACACCGTAGACATCTTCACGCTGAAGCACAAAGCGCTTCCACCAAAGGCTTTTGATATTGTTGCGCAGAGCGACACCATAAGGGCCATAATCCCATGTTCCGGCAAGGCCGCCATAGATTTCGGAGCCTTGATAAATAAAACCGCGACGCTTGGCAAGCGAAGCAATGTCTACCATGCGATCAACATGGGCCGCCTTTTCGGCCTTGGCCTTTGGATGAGTGTTCATAATGATATGGTAAAGGAATAGCCGCGGTCTGTAAATACGGACCGTGAGAGGGGCCCTTTTGCTTCCTTATGGAGCCACCTGTTCATTTCCCTCCTTAAAGATAGGATCAGTGCTTATACGAGTAGTAAGCGATTGCTTTTCATCAGCAAGAGAAGCGCCGCTGTAGCGATCGACGCCAGTAATCTTTACTGATTGCACCAATACAGGGGCGGTGCCTTTCTGTGCAACGCTTGGAGTAATACCAATGCGAACCATTACAGAGCGAGGCGAAACATCGCCATATCCCGTAGCAGCAGGCAGTTCACCAATATTCCAAATGATCTGGCGGGTGTCCTCATCGAAGGTGACGTCTTCATTATCGGGACTTACATCCCCTATCCAGCGAACATATGATGGCAAGGTGGCGATCACACGCGCAGCACGGACATTGTTAATGGTATTTAATGCAGCCAGATTTAATGTATACGTAGTCTCCATATCAACACGTGGTGGCAAAGCGCCTGTATTCGTAAATGGCCCAGTACTCCATGTAATGCGCGGCGTTACTGTCAGAGCAGATGCAAGGCGTACTTCGCGAGCAAGGTTTGATTGCACTTGGCGAGATGCACCATCCTCAACGTGCTGGCCTGTCACCTTAACAGTAGCCTTTATTGTTCCCTCTTTGAAGGCACGTATTGCATCGCTATTTAATTTGAGTGGGGCGAAACTAAAGGTGACGCTGCCATTTGCACTTGGATCAGCGACAGCAAGACGACTATCGGCACCCTTATCCCAAATGAGCGTATTGTCTGTTGATCGATAGAAACCACTTCCTGGCTGTACAGCATCTCTATCAAGAAGCGCTCCGCTCAAATTGACCTCAATGCGAATATTGGTCACAGGAGAGCTGAGATTATTTACCCAGACTACTTCGGCTTGTATAGGCTCGCCCGGCTTGACCACAAGCGGCGCGCCGCCACTTTGTCCGGCCAAATAGAGCGTGGTGCCTATAAATGGCTTATTGATGGCAATGAGTTGATTGCTTGTGACAAAGACAGGCTCCATTTTGGTCTCATTCGTTGGGCTCTGAATGCCGGCAGAGAAACGGAAGGTGCGCTGATCGCCATCCTGCCCTTCAAGTTTTCCTTTAATAGTGACGGTTTTCTTTTTACCTGGTTCAATGTCGCCCAAATACCAGAGGTTGTTTGAGAAGAATGGCTTATTATCCGAACCGGTATAGGTAAAGCCGAAACCGAAATCACTCTTTAGGAGCACATCACGCACTGTCTGTGGTGCATTTGATATGACATCGATAGCAAATTCCAAATCCTGACCTGAATACACTTGTGACAATGACTTTACTACGATGCTGAGTGGAGCATTTTTGAGGGCAATGTCATAATCCTTTGTCTTATTGAAAATAGCATTTGAGTTTTTGACGCGATACTCTATTTCGAAGCGCACTTTCTTTATGCTATTTTCCTCACCAAAAAGAATGGCTTTGACTTTGCGTGTAGCAATTTCACCGGCCTTAATGGTGCCGACCGGATCAAGGAGGCGATTCTGCTCAAGAGCGACATTATTGGCGTCTTTGGTACCCTCTGGGAAATATGCTTTCAGATCAACGAGTTCAAGATCAGTATTGTTGCGATTGGCCAGACCAACTTCCAGCTCGAGAATGTCTCCACCGTTGACCGAAGTCGGACCAGTCACTGAAATATCAACATTATCAGTCGACACTCTATTGCCTCCCTCAAACACAAGCCACGCCGATATGCCCGCTGCGAGCACGAAGAAAATAATAGAGAATATAAAGAAATTTCGAACGAACGTATTGCGACGCTGCGGCGGTGGCGCAATAAGGGTAGTATCTTTGTCTTCCCAGGTATGACGCTGCGGCTGCACCGAATCCACAAAACGTGAGTGCGGCACAAAATCAATACGATCAGCCGGTGAGGCAGGTGTATCGTGTCCGTCGAGACGCGATTGGAGACGCTCAAGACGCTTTGCATCGCTAGGATTCATAAGTGTTGTACAAAAATTACGCCTTATTAGTATACCATACAGAGAGGAGGTAAAAAGTAAGAAGACCCCTTTCTAGAGGTGACTCACATTGAGTGCATGCTCTACTGATTTGCGTAAATGCGCCTTTTGCTTCAGGACGAGGTGTAAATGCTCCGGCGACCAGAGCGAACTGTCATTAAGAGAAAGATCGGCAAACGGTTTTTTATTTAAATAACCGAGCTCATGCGCCACGTGAGCACAGTAGAGCAATTGCAGGGCGTCCAGATACTCCACATGCTTTGAACCGTCTCTCTCCTTCCCTTTCTCTTTATTGTCCTCGGTGTGATCTGGTACGCAGAGAGCAATGTCGACAGCACGAAGAAATGATGAAAGAAAATGCCCGCGTCCACTCTGCCCTTTGCCTTCTTTGTCTGTATCGTCGGCGCCCACAGAAAGATTGTCAGCGATAAGGCGTCGCGAAAACACCGTCATAGCAGCAAAAAGCGCTACGTAGCGGGAAAAAAGCTGCTCTTCCTGCGCCGCACCGCTAGCAATCGCAATGCGACGTTCTGCATCTCGATAGATATTGCGATCCTCACTCGCGCTCACAATGCGCCAGCCGGATTTGCCACGCACCATAGAAATATGCGCCACTGACCAAGTGGCAAGAAGAGCGCGAAGCTTTGAGCCTTCACGTCGAATACCTTTTGCATTAGCTATGATATGCCCGTATTCATCGGTCAAAAGCGCATAGGCGCGGCCAGCCTCACCATCATCGAAATGGCGGAGGATAAGGGCCCGAACTGTATAGACAGTATAGGACATGTGTAGCTACTCTTCTCTCAGAGCGGATGACGACAGTATGCGTAAGGATCATTCGTGTTCAATTTCATATCTGCCCCCATATTCACACTTTCATAGTTCCTACTTACATACCTACATACTTTCATAATTACATACTTTATTTTATTTTCCTATCAAACCAAATGGAGCGTCTCCTTCGAACATGTATGGCATGGCTTCCCCATCGTGGGCGGCGCGTATGCCAGCAAGTCCTGTCTCTTTAATAAGATCAGGCTTCATGGCAATGAATGCGCGGTCGGCATCCACAGCGGCGTTTACAATCAGTGTTGGTCGATCAGTAAAGACCATGCCCGCCTCCTTGCGCGCATCTTGAATAGTGCGGATCATTTCGCGCAGGGCACCTTCGCGACGAAGCTCTGCGGTGAGTGTCGTATCAAGACGAACCTCGTTCTGCTTGAGCGTTGCATCGAAATGAATGGTTTTGACATTTACTTCATCGGCGATGAGATCGGCATACCCAACATCCGAGAGAGGCGCCTGAAGGGTCAATGAAGCGAGCGGCTGTCGAATTTTGATACCACTCTTTGAACGAGCCTCGAGTGCTGTGGTGATGAGGGTGCGTGCTACGTGCATATCTTTGAGCACTATAGCGTCGATACCGCCCACAGTAGGCCATGCCGTCAGATGGACGCTTTCGGCGCTGCCTAGCTTTCCCTTTTGCACCACTTTGCCATAGACATACTCAGCCATAAATGGAGCATATGGCGCGAGAAGCTTTGCTATACCTTCGAGAACATGACGATAGGTCGCCAAAGCAGCTTTGCGATCGGCATGATTATCAGACTTAAAGCGATCGCGGGAACGACGCACATACCAGAGCGACATATCTTCAATAAGATCGGCAATAGGACGGAAGCCAGTATTGAGCTCATAACGTTCGAGCGCAGTAGTCACCTCACTGACAGTGCTATTTAAACGAGAAATAATCCAGCGATCAAGTAATCTCGATGAAGCCGGCAAAGCGGTTTTCTCTCCCTCAGACACAGAGACACGCTCGCCTGCATACATTTCATAGAATGAAAGCATATTGTCGAGACGATTGATGATTTTCTTGGCTACCTCATCGACGGCTTTTTCGCTAAAGCACAAGTCCTCGGCGCGCACTGCCGGTGAAGCGAGGAGAGTGATGCGCATTGCATCCATGCCATACTTCTTTATGACGTCCATTGGATCAGGGTAATTCTTGAGACTCTTCGACATTTTCTTTCCATCTTCAGCGAGGACAAGGCCATTCACAATAACATGGCGATATGGCGCGCGACCAAAGAGAGCCACACCGAGCACTAAGAGCGAATAGAACCATCCGCGCGTCTGATCAAGACCCTCTGCAATAAAAGCAGCGGGATAGCCGGCCTTCCCTCTCGAGAGACGTTCATACATACCGCTTGCCCACTTCCCTGGCATAAAGGTAAATGCGCGAGCAAGAAGGTGGCGCCATGCCGGTACGCTCGGATCAAAAAGCTCGCCAAACTTCTTCACAGGCGTGCCGGTATAGCCCATTTGACCATATGGCATTGAGCCCGATTCAAACCAACAATCAAAGACATCTGCAACGCGCTTCATAGGGCGACCCTTCGCATCAACAATTTTGAGCGTATCGATAAATGGACGATGATAATCGAGCTCCCAGCGATCATTGCGCGGCAAGGCCACAAAATCAACGGGATTGATCTGCCCATTTACAGGATTGTGGAAGCCAACATCAGTGTCATGACCGGCAGCAAGAGCGTGGACAAGACGCACCGGCGTACCGTGCGACACAATCAGAATGGTTTTTCCTTCATAGCGAGCATCGATATCATAGAGGGCAGCAGCAATACGATTGCGCACCTTGGTAAGTGACTCGAAGCCCGGCAGATCCTTCGTATACATTTCTGAGCGCGTACTGAAATGCTGCATAACATCATCCCAATGCTTTCCATCAAACCCTGGGGCGCCAACTTCGATCAGGCGCTCATCAAAGGTAATGACATCAGCAGGTAAGCCGAGCGTTTTTTGGATAATTTCAGCCGTTTCGCGTGTGCGCGTATATGGCGAAGCAATAATCATATCTATCTTCTTGCCTCCAAGCGTGTGATGAAGTGCCTGTGCCGATGCCTGCGCCTGCGCGCGACCTTCTGGCGTAAGACTGTCACGCACCTGTGTCGCGGCAGAACTCACCCGCCCAGCCACATTACTCTCCGATTGACCGTGGCGTACCACAAAATACGTGTTGCGACGAGCAGCATGTCGCTTGAAATCCGCTACGCTGGCAAGCACCTTCACCTCTTTTCCATCAACTGATTTCCATACAGGAATAGGCGCACCCCAATAACGTGAACGTGAAATTGCCCAATCGCGCGCACCAGAAAGCCAGTCACCAAAACGATTGCGACCTACTTCAGGAGGCACCCATGCAATGCGCTTATTCTCAGCCACAAGTGCATCTTTGAGGGCAGTCACTTTTACAAACCAAGAGCTGGCCGCATAGTTGAGGAGCGGCGTCTCGCAGCGCCAACAATGTGGATACGAGTGAATCAGTTTTTCTTTTGCAAATAAAGCACCCGATGCAGCGAGATATTTGATAACGGCAATGTCCGTCTTTTGGTGACCATCTTTTTCGCCCGGTTCGCTTTTCGGCTTAGCGGGCAGACCGGCAAACTCTTTGACTTTCGCAACAATGCGACCATCTTCGGCCACATGCTGTATGAAGGGCAGATTATATTTGAGAGACAAATCATAGTCATCGCTGCCAAATGCTGGAGCAATGTGCACCACACCAGTACCATCGGTTGTGGTCACAAAAGAAGCCGGATATATCTTCCATCCATTGGCACGATGCTTGGTGGTCGTATCATTTGCATAATACGAAAAGAGCGGCGTATAGGCACGGCCCACTAGAAGCGAGCCTTTCATATGCGCAACAATTTCAGGCTCCACCTCTTCCCTGCCATTGGCCTTACTTGCCATAGCAGCAGGACCAGCAGGATCAATAAATGAATCAGGAGCAACCTTGAGGAGCGCCTTGAGGCGATCAGCTGCCACGATGACATAGCCAAGCTTCAAGGCCACTGCCACAGCCGGCGCCAGTTTTACTTTTACATACTGAATATCAGGATTGATAGCGAGCGCAGCATTGCCAGGCAATGTCCATGGCGTCGTTGTCCATGCGAGCAAAGCGGTCTTTGGATCATCGACCAGACGGAAAAGGGCATACACCGAAATATCAGTGATGTCTTTGTATCCTTGATTCACCTCAAAATTCGAAAGCGTGGTCCCACAGCGCGGACACATTTGCATAGATTTGAACCCCTCATAAATGAGACCTTTCTCATAGAGCGTTTTGAATACCCACCAGACCGATTCCGTATACGACGGGTCCATGGTGCGATAATCATTGTCTATATCAACAAAGCGCCCGAAGCGCGGCACCTGCTCACGCCAAATGTGCGTATAGCGCAACACAAAATCACGCGCCACCTCAGTAAATTTTTCGAGGCCATAGTGCTCAATATCTACTTTTGATTTGAAGCCCAATTCCTTCTCGACAAGGTTTTCTATAGGAAGGCCGTGGCAATCCCAGCCCCAACGGCGATGCACGCGATAGCCGCGCATGGTTTTGTAACGCGGAATGGCATCCTTAATGGTGCTTGCCAAAATATGCCCATAGTGCGGTGAGCCGGTAGCAAAAGGCGGCCCATCATAGAAAGTAAATTCACCAAGCGGCTCTGTGCGCCCGGCCGGATTGGCCACTGAAGCCTCAAATGTCTTTTCTTTGCGCCATTTTGCGAGGACGGCCTCCTCACGTATGCATGTGCGAGACTTGTCGCTCGGATTGTCTATTTTGGGGGAAATTGAAGCAGCACCTGATGCCTGCCCGGATGTCTTTGTGTCAGTCATAGGAAAATACTATCACAGAGCCAGATTTTTGTATAAAAAAGAAAAGCGGTGGCCGCAAAAGCCCCGCTTTGTCTTTTCTCACCCCTTTCCCCCTTCTCGTCTCGTTCTTGTCTTATTCTGACTTTATACCTTTTACTTTTTACTTTTTACTTTTCTCAGGGCAGCGTCGATTCTCTGCGCCAATTTCACAAAGTCGCGCTCTTTGCGCCCGCGAGTTGTTTCGGCGGCACTTCCCAGGCGAATACCGGAAGGATCGGCTGGCGGACGTGCATCAAATGGAATGGCATTTTTATTTACAATAATACCGATGCGCTCAAGTATATCGCTGGCATCTTTGCCGCTAATACTATGATCACCCTTCCCCTCCATCCACGTATCCACAAGAATAAGATGCGTCTCCGTCCCGCCCGACACAATGCGCCAACCAAGACGAGCGAGCTCAGCCGCCATAGCGGCAGCGTTTTTCTTTACCTGCAATGCATACTTCTTAAACGCAGGCGATGCGGCCTCGCGCAATGCTACCGCCACAGCGGCGATTTGATTTTGATGAGGACCGCCCTGCATACCAGGAAATACCGCTCGATCAATGCGCTTCCCCAAATCAAGCATCTCGCCTTTTTTGACTCCATTGGCGCCGAGATTCGGTATGTCGCGCTTCGCCTTTACATTGTTGCGCGCAAAAATGAGAGCGGCGCGCGGCCCACGAAGCGTCTTATGCACCGTGGTGGTCACAATGTCTGCATATGCAAATGGAGAAGGATACTGCTTCCCCGCCACCAGTCCGGCAAAATGAGACATATCAACCATAAGGAGGGCGCCGGCAGCGTCGGCCACCTGGCGAAACCTTGCAAAATCCACCACGCGCGGATAGGCAGTAAATCCAGCCACAATAATGTCCGGCTTCTCAGCCAAGGCAATTTTGCGAAGCACATCGAAGTCAATGCGCTCAGTTGTTTTGTCGACGCCGAAGGGCACCTGCTTCCACATTTTTCCGGTAATTGATACTTTGTGACCATGTGTGAGGTGACCACCCTGATCGAGAGACATGCCCATGATTTTGCCGCCCGGCGGCACGAGGGCCAAATAGACGGCTACATTGGCAGGCGATCCGGAAAGGGGCTGGACATTTATATGCCAATCAGCTGCCTTGAGACCAAAGGTCTTGAGGGCGCGCTCGCGAGCAAGGCTCTCTACCTTGTCGGTAATTTCATTGCCGCCGTAGTAGCGGGCGCCTGGATACCCTTCAGAATATTTATTGGTGAGCTCGGAGCCGAGCGCCACAAGCACATCTGCCGACACATAATTTTCCGAAGCGATCAGGTTGATCACTTTTTTCTGGCGAGCCTTTTCAGCGGCGAGGAGTTTTTTGATCTGTGCGTCTTTCATGGTGATGTGGTGCTAGATATATAATAAAAACAGAGCGGGAAAACATACCACCCCTCATTCTACCTCTTCTTCATTGCAGCATGAACCAACGCAAGTACTTTTTGATGGATAATTTCACGAGACAGCATTTTCCCTTTCTCAACACAGTGTATAATACGCCAATCTTTTCTTGTTTTCGCTAGGTGTTTATAGACACCCGCAACAGTATCTTGGTAGTGAGTATCCCGTTCGTGCACATCGCGAGCTTTTTTCTTTTTTCCTAAATATGCCCGGGCGTCTTTTTGAGCAACGAGCTTATAGGAAACCTTAGACGGAACATACAGGTAGATGACCAAATCAGGTTTCGGCAAATCCAGCACATCATACTCTGCTTTTTCGAGGAATGTAATAAAATCCGTACGCTGTTTACCTTTTAATTTTGCAGCCTGAAAGGCAACATTGCTTGGCGTATATCTATTTGAAAGAACGTGCCCACGAGACAAAGCTTCACGTAATTGATTCCGCGCAGTAGCACGATCGAGCATGTACGGTAA
>CAZKGX010000013.1:0-13569 GCA_964552645.1 uncultured Candidatus Saccharibacteria bacterium | reverse complement strand
TCACTCGGGCGCACCCTGTCTGGACCAGGATCTGGCCATGAAAACGGTATCGCTGGAGGTGGCTCCACGTTCACCTCTATTTTTATGCCCGATATTACGCACAACAAGCCTTTTTACGAATCATCAACAGGACGCCTTCATCCTCTGACTCAGATTATGCGCCGCATGGAGGAGATTTTCGTGACTATGGGCTTTGTCGCAGTTGCTGGGCCTGAAGTTGAGAAAGAATTCTACAATTTTGACGCGCTCAATATTCCAGCTGATCATCCTTCGCGTGATATGCAGGACACATTTTGGCTCAAGCCGCTTGAAGCGCGCGAAGTTTTGCGTACGCAAACATCGGCAGTGCAGGTGCGCTATATGGAGGCATTTGAGCCGCCACTGCGTGTAATCGTGCCAGGCAAGGTCTTTCGTAATGAAGCTACTGACGCTACTCATGAGGCGCAATTCTATCAAATAGAAGGCCTTATGGTGGATAAACACGTTTCTGTAGCCAATCTCAAGGGCACATTGGAGCATTTCTTCAAAACGCTCCTTGGTAAGGATGCAAAGATTCGTTTTCGTCCGAGCTATTTCGGTTTCGTGGAGCCGGGTCTTGAGGTCGATGTGTGGTTCCGTGGGCGTTGGTTGGAGCTTATGGGAGCTGGCTTAGTACACCCAAATGTACTGCGCTCAGCGAAACTCGATCCAAATGTATGGCAGGGATTTGCTTTTGGCGGCGGTGTCGACCGCATGGCTATGGTATTGTTTGATATTCCTGATGTGCGCTATTTGTATTCAGGAGATATGCGCCTCGTATCGCAGTTATAGTTTTTCGTACATACTTCTTGCCCCTACTCATCTCGCCCCTCTCACTTACATACCTACATACTTCCATAACTACATACTTTCCCCATGTTATTTTCAAAAAATTGGCTTCAATCATATTTCCCAAATACATTGCCGGCCGATGAAGAGGTGGCGCGCATTTTGACATTCCGCTCATTTGAGGTGGAGGGATTTGAGAAAAAGACACTTGCTGATGGCACGGTCGATACGGTATTTGATGTGAAGGTATTACCCGATCGAGCCCATTATGCTTTGGCTCACCGTGGTATTGCCGGTGAATTGGCTGCTGGTCTTGGCATTCCTTTGACTTCAATCAAAGAATATTCTGTTTCGGCTATTTCGACGGCGCCGAGCCTTGCTACGGCATTGCCTCTTTCTATTGATCCTTCAATACAGGCGCCAAGCATCACTATTGAAACGCCGCTCTGTCGTCGTTTCGCCGCTTTTTATGCTGAACTTGGGACGGATACGAGTGCTGTGGCGACGCCTGCATACATGGTGCAGCGTCTTGAAGCTGTGGGGCAGCGCTCCATTCATCCGCTTGTTGATATTACGAATTATGTAAAGTTTGATGTCGGTCAGCCAATGCATGCATTTGATACAGCTGGCCTTGAAGGTGATTTGCGTGCGCGTGAAGGTGCTCCTGGTGAGCAGCTCGAGACGCTTGAGGGTAAGCCTGTTGAAGTGGGGCCGGGCATGATTGTTATTGCTGATGCAAAGCGCCCGCTCGATATTGCCGGTATAAAAGGTGGAAAATACGCTGAAATTACTGCTGCTACAAATCATGTCTTTGTCCTCAGTCCAAACTTTGATGCAGCTTCCATTCGCCGCGCTTCCATGAAGACAGGGATTCGCACTGATGCAGGGAAGCGTTTTGAAAATAATCTTTCTCCAGAACTATGTGCCGACGGGCTTTTGCTGACCGCACAGCTGATACACACCATATATCCAGGTGCAAAGGTGGGCGCTTTTGCTGATGTGTATCCACGACCGCATGTGCTGACATCAGTTGCGGTGCCGCACGCTTACCTTGAGGACCGACTTGGTCTTACGCTTAAGCCAGAGCAGGTAAGTGATTTGCTGGCATCCTGCGGCATTACTGCTTCATTGGCTGAGGGTATATATACCTGTACGCCGCCACGCCTGCGCATTGATATTGCTATTCCTGATGATGTTGTCGATGAGGTGGGTCGTGCTCTCGGCTATGACAAAGTGCCTTTGACGCTGCCAGAGACGACTGCGGCGCTTATTACCCAGGCGGCAACCGGTGTGATTGTAGAAAAGACGCGTGATACAGCCAAGGCTACCTATATGCGCTCGCTTATTGAGGCGCGCCACATGGCCGAATCAGCTCGCAATATTTTGATTAGTCTGGGTTTTGCTGAGACATATACGCCGACTATTGTGGCTACTGGAGCGGTAGAGATTGCTAATCCGCTCGCTTCGGATAAGAGGGCATTGCGCACCAATCTCACGCAAAATGCAGAGAAGTCGCTTGAAATGAATCTTCTTAATGCGCCGCTTATCGGTTTTGATACCATTCGCCAATTTGAAGTGGGCACTATTTTCCCGGAGCGCAACAGTGAATTGCAGTCGCTTGTATTGGCTATTGCGCAGACGAAGAAAAATAAAATCAAAGCAGTCGATAGTGCTCGCGAGGCATTGGAAAAGCTCTATCACGGGCCACTTTCAGCTCCTATAGAGCAAGTGCTTTCTGATGCGGCCAAGCGGTATCCGCCGACGCGCATTATTGTGGAATTTCCACTCGCTACGTTTGTGCAATTGGGATGGGGGACGGAAGTGTCAGCGGCAGCTGCTATGACTGACGGCCTCGCAGCCAAGGCTCTTTCTCTTGATAAAAAATTCAGACAATTTTCATCGCAGCCGCACATCGTGCGCGATATTGCACTGTTTGTACCTCTCGCAATTACCGCACAAGATGCATGGACATGCATCGCTGAGGCCCTCAAAGCTATCGGTGCCGAGCCATACATTGTTCGTTACGGTCAATTTGATGAATTTAAAAAAGAAGATCAAATTTCCTATGGCTATCGCATTGTCTTCCAAACACATGACCGCACTCTTTCCGATGAAGAAGTAAATGCATGGATGAAAGCAGCGTACGATACCTGCTCACAGAAAGGTTGGACGGTACGCTAAATCCGCTCGCATATGCGCGCCGGATGCGCGCATATGCCCACACAGCATCTTTGCTCGAAAAAACGGGCATTGCGGTGGGCAAAAATGGCATTTACAAAAGTGCCTCCAAAAAACGGCTCCATACAGGCACCATAAAGTGTGTCAGGCTAAGAATTGCCCATATAGTCAATGGCATTTACCCTCAATTTTTGATATAATAAGCACACTAAAAAATACAAAATATGGCAAAGGAAGAAGCAAAGGAGAAGAAAGAAAAGGCATCGAGCTACGGCGCAGATGCCATTACTGTACTTGAGGGTCTGGAGCCCGTGCGCAAGCGTCCAGGTATGTATATCGGTACCACTGGTCCCGATGGTTTTCATCATCTCATTACTGAAATCTTCGACAACTCCCGCGATGAGGCTATGGGCGGTTTTGCTAATGATATCGAGGTGGCTTTTTTGCCGCCCGTTGAGCAGGGTGGTATTGAGCGTGTGCGTATTGTCGACAATGGTCGTGGTATTCCTGTCGACGTGCACAAGCAGACCAAGGTCTCTGCTCTTGAAACCATTATGACCACCCTCCATGCCGGTGGTAAGTTCGGCGGTGAGGGCTATAAGGTCTCTGGAGGTCTCCACGGTGTGGGTGCTTCGGTAGTCAATGCTCTTTCTTCAAATTGTTCTGTGGAAGTGCATCGCGATGGTGGTCAGTTTATCCAAGAATATTCACGTGGTAAGCGCAAGGCTGCGGTGAAGAAGCTCGGCAGTTCAAAACTTCGCGGCACCGTCACTACATTTGAGGCTGACAGTGAGATTTTTGGTGCGCAGAAGTACGATTACAATCGCGTTGTTGGCCATATGCGCCAGCAGGCATATCTCGTGCGCGGCCTTCGCATTTCTATTATTGATGCGCGTGCCATCGATGCAAAAATCGTAGACAAAGCCATTGAGCAGCTTAGCGATGCGGGCACTTTCTATTTCCGCGATAGCGGCCTCGAAATGCCTTCACAGACCTTCTATTTTGAAGGAGGCCTTTCATCTTTGGTCAAATTCACCAATCACATTTTGAAGCCTATTCATCGCAATGTGTTTTATGTAGAAAAAAAGGCTGAGGGTGTCGAATCCGTTGAGGTCGCACTCCAATATGTCGATGATATTGCTGCGCGCATGCTTCCATTTGCCAACAATATTTATAACGGTGAAGGAGGTACACATGTGACTGGTTTCAAGACTGCACTCACTCGCACCCTGAACACCTACGGCCGCAAAAACAATCTCATCAAAGAGAGCGAAGACAATTTCACCGGCGAAGACGTGGTTGAAGGTTTGACTGTCGTTATTTCCGTCAAAATGCGTGAAATTCAGTTTGAAGGTCAGACTAAGGCAAAGCTCGGTTCTGTCGAGGCTCGTGGCGCTGTCGAAAGCGTCTTTGGTGAAGCGTTCTCTGCTTTCCTTGAAGAAAATCCTGATGATGCCCGCGCTATCATCTCTAAGGTAGTTATGGCCCTCAAGGCGCGTAAGGCTGCCAAGGCCGCTAAGGATAGCGTGCTTCGTAAGGGTGCTATGGAAGGCATGACCTTGCCGGGTAAGCTCGCCGACTGTCAGACCAAGGATGTCGCCGAGTCAGAGCTCTTTATTGTGGAGGGTGATTCCGCTGGCGGTACCGCCAAGATGGGTCGCGATCGCCGCACGCAGGCAGTCTTGCCTTTGCGCGGTAAGATTCTCAACATTGAACGTGCCCGCCTCGACAAGATCCTCGGCTCAGAGCAGATCAAGAATCTCGTTATTGCTCTCGGTACTGCTATCGGCGATACCTTTGATATTGCAAAACTTCGCTATCACAAAATCATCATTGCCACCGATGCCGACGTGGACGGTGCGCATATTCGCACCCTCATCTTGACACTCTTGTATCGTTATTTCCGTCCGCTCATTGATAGTGGCTATGTCTACATTGCGCAGCCACCACTCTTTAAGGTCAAAATGGGCAAGCAGATTTTCTATGCCTATACCGATGAAGAAAAACGCGCTATTGTCGGCGACGCCGGCGAAGAAGAAATCATGTCGAGCGGCGAGGGAAGTGAAGGAAATGAAAATGACAGCGTCAATGCCAATGCAGACGCTGAGCCGACCGATCCTGATGTTGAGGCTGCCGTTGCTGCCGCCCAGGCACAACTGCTCGGTGAAGACACAACCACAAGCAAGAAGGGCAAGGGTGCCAAAGGCGAAGGGAAGGATGGAAAGGGTGTGGCCGCTCTTCTCGCCGCTGCAAAGGGTATAAAGCCTGTTGTGCAGCGCTATAAGGGTCTTGGAGAAATGAATGCCGATGAGCTGCGTGAGACCACCATGGATCCATCGAAGCGCATCCTGAAGCAGGTCCGCATTGAAGACGCCGCCGAGGCCGACAAGGTCTTCGACATGCTTATGGGCAATGACGTGCCAGCCCGCAAGAGCTTCATCACTTCAAACGCTAAGTTCGCCGATATTGACATCTAGCGGGTCTGTGTCTTGTTTTCAATTTCTAAAATGCTATACTCCGAGTACTAGGGGTTTCCGTGGGTGACGGAAGCAGTACTCTAGGAGGATGAACCGAAAGGACATCCGGTGGAGGGCGATCGGCGCCCTCCATTTTTCATATATTATTTTGCTACTGTTATGAAAACACTTCCCTGTGCGAAAGGCTTTTTGGCTCCATTTTTATAGTAAGCAAGCGTAAGAGGAAGGGTCGAGGATGTATTTGGTGCTGTACCATCAGCGATAATGTCGGTGATGGTAGAGGTCTTTGTTGTGCGAGCAGCCAATTCAGCTGAGCGAAGCGGGTAGAGGCTTATCTCTGCACGTGTTGGCACCAGGGTATTCACCGCATTACAGAAAGCGGGGCGCTCACCAGCACTGTCGCGTATCATAAAATAAATACCGTCAATACAAGGAAATGAAAGACTCAGCGATCCTTCCGGTAGTTCCGGCTTTCCATTATTGAGGGATGCTTCGTCTCCAATAACAAATGAAGCGAGGCTATTGAATGTCTCGTATACAGCAGCGGACTGTGGATCGGTCGTAGCAGGTTGTATTGCACCGCCACTCCATATCCATGAGAGGGTAGCGCGCTCATACAAAGCCAGGTTTGTATCTGTAATGCGAGGCTTGATTTTGGTTGGAAAGAAAATAGCTGTCGAAACATTAACCGCGGCGCGCGTGCCGGTACGAATAAGATAAGGAGACACCTTCACGGCGGTATAGCTAAGGAGGGCCAAGATAGAAAGGAATCCCACTACAGCAAAAAAGTCCTTCAATCGAGAGGTGGGAGGGACTGCTGTGTTTGGCATTGTATGTGGGGTAGGGGCCATATGAATATATGCGCTACGGTCTCTCTAGTGATGATTTCAAATATACCCTATATATTGATTTTAGTCAATATTTAATTCATTTTAATGGCTTTCTGTAAGGTTATCCCCCAGGTAAGGTATTGACAGCGGACCTATTTTAGGTATATACTTCCTCTCCGGATACCGCTGTTCTCTGCTACCGTTTGGCAGGGATTCACCCAGTGGTCACTAAGCTCGGTTACATTAAGTGGTTATGGATAGTTCCAAAGTTGTTGACGCGACGCCGGCGAAGGGTGGAGATTCGACCCCTCCGGCCCAACGAGACTCCTCCAACCAAGGTGGCCTGCCGGATTACCTGAATAGGTGGTCCAGACGGTGTCAAGCTGGTCGTGGAGGGCAACTGAAGGCGATGGTCGACCACAGCACGGGTCTCTTCGAGAGTCGGACCTCTGTGTTTGTTGGCTGACATTACCACGACTCAACCTCGGCCGCCGTTCCCCCAACGGCGGCCGTTTCGTCCCTTAAAAAAATGTCGAAGCAAAAACAAAGAGCCATGTTTGGGTATGCTCAAGGTGGCTCTCCGTCTACGAGTGGTCGTTCAAACTTCTCCCGACCGATATACGATCGCGATCCTTATTGTCGTCGAGGGCAAGGGAATGCGCAGCACCTCGAAGTTTTAGATCGAGGCGCGGTGGACCACTTCCATCGCATCCTTGCGGAAGGAAGGATTCCGTGTGGAATCACACTGGAGACGCATCGGTGTTCGGTGATCAGTGGATTGACTCTTGAACTGTTCCTTACCCCAAAGCCGGGAGTTGGCGGTAAGGATTATTCGATCCCTCTCCACGATCACAAGAAGACCGGCAACGGTCAATCGCATGTGGGGAAGGGCGCAAGAAAGCCGACTCGCCTGGCGATGCTTCTTCACAATCTTCGCTAGAGCACAGCGGTGTCGAGTGCGGTCTTGAAAACGCCGCACCTCTAAAAGAACCCAAAAACCGCCCCCTTCACAGGATGGGCGGTTTCTTTTTGTGTCTTGTTTTCTTCTCTTTTATTTTCTGGCCTTGATTTCTGTGCTCAGGCGCTCTACCACTTCTTCGATCTTGAGTGTGCCGATCTTGCCTGCATCGCGGCTTTCAAACGTCACGACGCCGGCCTCCATATCTTTGTCACCAATAATAATGAAATAAGGGATAAGCTCAGTCTTGGCGGCGCGTACTTTTTTGCCGAAACCGTCATCACTGAGGTCTGCTTTGGCACGCACGCCAGCGGCCACGAGCTTTTCGGCAGCGCTACGAGCTGCATCGAAATGCTTTTCACCGACAGGCACTACCACCGCCTGCACAGGGGTAAGCCAGAGGGGGAATTTACCTGCATAATGCTCAATCAAAAAGGCCATAATGCGCTCAATGGCACCGATCGATGAGCGATGCACCACGAGCGCCTCTTTTTCGGCGCCATCACGATCGACATAACGGAGATTGAAGCGCTTTGGCATAACGAAGTCATATTGCACCGTGAAGGCAGTATTCTCTTTGCCGCGCACGTCGCGCATCTGAATGTCTATTTTTGGTCCATAGAAAGCAGCCTCATCGACAGCCTCGACATAGGCACACTTGCGAGCCTTAAGCACTTCGCGGAGCTTACCCTCAGCAATATCCCAAGCGGCATCGTCTTTATAGTATTTTTTCTCATTTGAACGATCACCAAGGGAGAGGCGATATGAATAATTGGTGCCCATAGCAAGACCAAAAACACCAGCAATATATTCGATGAGATCGAGGGCGCGCTCCACCTCAGCTTTTGCCTGCTCAGGATCAGTACAAATAATGTGCGCATCGGCAAGACAGAATGAACGCACGCGCACGAGGCCAGAGAGCTCGCCTGATTGCTCATAACGATAGAGCTTGGCCAATTCAGCAATGCGCATAGGAAGCTCGCGATAGCTGCGCGGCTGGCTGGTATAGAGCTCAAAGTGATGCGGACAGGTCATAGGGCGCAGCATAAATTCATCGCCATCAATCTCGATTGGCGCGTACATAGAGTCTTTATAGTACGGATAGTGACCTGATTTCTTGTAGAGCTCGAGCTTGGCAATGTCCGGGGTATAGACGTGGAGGTAGCCGCGGCGAATTTCCTCATCAACAATAAAGCGCTCAAGCTCACGGCGTATGGTAGCGCCTTTTTCAGTCCAAAGCGGCAGGCCTTTGCCCACCACATCAGAAAATACAAAAAGGCCAAGCTCGCGGCCAAGCTTGCGGTGGTCGCGCTTCTCGGCTTCTGCTTGGAGAGTAATGTGCGCCTCAAGGTCCGCCTTTGAAGCAAAAGCCAAGCCGCTCACGCGGGCAATCATCTTTGATTTCTCATCGTTATTCCAATAGGCTCCAGAGACCTGGGTCAATCTGAAAGAAAGCGGATCGACGGTGGTTGCTGTCATGCCACCGGCCGCTTCCATGTGACCACCACGGCAAAGGTCGACGAATTCATCTTTCGTGCCGGCGCCTGAAGTGTAGACGGTGATCTTTTCGCCACGCTCAACAATCTGATCGATGATAGCGAGCTTGTATGGATTCTTGGCAAAAAGGGCGCGAGCCTCTTTTTCAGAGACTTCTTTGTGGCTAAAGCCGTCTTTCCATGATGCACGATTCAAGATTCCGCGCATCTCTTTTTCGAGGGCGGGGAGTAGGTCATCGCCAATTTTTATGGCTGCGCCATTTGCATCGGTACCAGGGTCAACGTCATAAAAAAAGCCAGTTTCTGTAGCCGGGCCTGTGGCAAGATGTGCCGAAGGATAAAGGCTAAGAATGGCACGACCAAGGAGGTGTGCCAAAGAGTGGCGGCGAGCGGCGAGCGCTGCTGCATCTGGCGTATGATTATGTTTGTTTTCCATGCGGCAATTATAGGGGATTTTGCCGTTTTTTCCTAGCTAGCCAATGATTTTGGCCTTATCGATCAAAACGCTCTTTTGGCCATTGCGCTCGGAGAGTTTGCCGCGCACTGCCACGCATGCATCTTGTTTAAGAATTTCTTTCAGCGCTATGTAGGTCTTGGGAAAGACGACGGTCTCAATGGTGCCACTAAAATCTTCAAGTTTAATGAAGGCCATCATATCGCCTTTCTTTGTGGCTATTGGTTTGATTTCGTGTACCACACCGACGACGAGCACGGAAGCACCCTCCTTTGCCTCAAGGGCCTTGGTAATGCTGGTCCCTTCTTTTTCAATGGCGGCGCGGAAGCGGTCGAGCGGATGGCCGGAAACATACAAACCGAGCAATTCTTTTTCCCAAGCGAGCTTTTCTTTGGCGGGCGCAGCAGGAGCGTCGGCCATGCGCAAATCATTCACACCATTGGTTGAAGCGGCGCTCATAAGGCCAAAGAGCGAGTCTTGATTTTCCACCTTATCAGCATGCTCTTTGTTGTAGGCGAGGAGGAGATCCATATTGGCGAGCATTTGGCCGCGCTCACCCAGGCTATCGAGCGCTCCGGATTTAATCAATGCTTCGAGGGATTTTTTATTTAAATTGCGATCGTGGACGCGCTCGAGGAAGTTTGCAAGTGAGGTAAAACGACCACCGCGCTTGCGCTCATCAATAATGGCAGTGGCAATGCCCTGACCGAAATTTTTTATGGTCACCAGTCCGAAACGGATGCGATCATTACGTACATCATCGGTGGTGCCAGCGGCATCGCCTTTAATCACTGTGAATTGCGAATAGCTTTCATTGATGTCTGGCGGCAAAACGGGAATGCCCATGCGCTTACATTCGGCCACCGTCTCAGCTACGCGTTCTGTATCGCCCGCTTCACTCATAAGGACGGCGTCCATGTATTCGGCAGGGAAGTTGGCCTTGAGATAGGCGGTTTGATAGGCCACGCGCCCATAGGACACGCTATGCGCCTTATTGAAACCGTATGCGGCAAATGGCTCAATCCACGTCCACAATTCATCGGCTTTGGCTTGCGGCCAATTGCTATGCTTCACGCAGCCCTTAATGAACTTGTCTTTTTGCTGCGCCATTTCCTCGGGGATTTTTTTACCCACTGCTTTACGGAATTTATCCACTTCGCCCCATGAATAGCCAGCGAGCAAATGCGCCATCATAAGGAGGTCATCTTGATAGACGAGAATACCGTAGGTCTTTTCCAAAATCTGCTCGAGCATAGGGTCGAGATATTTGATGAGGGAGCGATCATGCTTGCGGGCAATATAATCTGGAATAAATTGAATAGGGCCCGGGCGATAGAGTGCCACCATGGCATTGATATCGTGAATGCTGGTCGGCTTCAATTCCACCAAGTACTTTGTCATGCCCGCACCGTTCAATTGGAAAAGGTCAGAGGTCTCTCCGCGCGCCAGCATTTCGAATGTCTTTTTATCATCAATAGGCACGGTATCCATTTCAATAGAAATGCCGCGCAGTTTTTTTACCAAATCCACCGTATTGGCAATAATGGTGAGGTTCTTCAAACCAAGGAAGTCGAATTTCAAAAGGCCAGCCTCCTCAATAGAGTACATATCGTATTGGGTAATGATTTTCTTTTCACCTTTTGGATCGTACTGGAGCGCAGTGAAATCGGTGAGTTCGGTCGGCGCCATAACCACGCCGGCAGCGTGAATAGAGATGTGGCGCGCACAGCCTTCAATCTTTTTGGCCATATCGATAATGCGCTTGGTGTCCTGATCCTTGGTGTAGAGCTCTTTGAGTTCAGGGACTTCATCGATGGCGCGATCAATGGTCATAGGAAAACCTTGCGCACCCATAGGAATGAGTTTGGAAATGCGGTCGCCGACATCGTAGCTAAAGCCAAGTGCACGAGCGACATCGCGCACGGAGCCACGAGCGGCCATGGTACCGAAGGTACCGATCTGCGCCACTTTGTCATGGCCATATTTTTTGCGCACATATTCCACCATTTCATCGCGGCGATCATCGGCATAGTCCATATCGATATCGGGCGCCGATGGACGCTCAGGGTTCAAGAAGCGTTCGAAAGGAATTTGATATTCAAGCGGGTCAATATTGGTAATGCCCGAAAGGTAGGTCACCATAGAACCAGAGACCGACCCTCTAATGTTTGAGAGAATGCCATTTTGACGGGCAAAACGGAGCAAGTCGGCCACTACCAGGAAGTAAGGCGCATAGCCTTTCTGTTTAATAACCGAAAGTTCGTATTCGACGCGCTTCACAATATCCTCGCTTTGCGGCACATTGCGACGGGCAAATCCTTGATAGACAACGTGACGCAATTCTTCGTCTGGTGCGCGACCGCTTTCCACTTTGAAATCAGGAAATACCCATTTGCCGAGCTCAAGGGTGAGGTTACAGGCTTCGGCAATGCGTGCATTGTTTTTGAGCGCATCCGGCATATCGTGGAAGAGCTCCTTGGCGCGGGCACCTGAAATAAATGAAAAATCTTCTTCCACTTCAGGACCACCACCTGCACGATCACTGGCATCCTGGCTGGTATTGACCTGCAGCATAGTATCGCGCGCCGCTTTATCGTCGGGCTCAATATAGTAGACATCCTGCGCAGCGACGATAGGTACATTTTGTTCAGCTGCAAAGTGGGCCAATTCGCGCATAAAAGCATCGTGGCCTTGGAGCTCGGGGTGGCGGGTGATTTCTTGGTACACATGCTCTGGACCAAAGGTATCGCGATAGAAAGAGAGAGCGGCCTTTGCTTTTTCTGTATCTTTGGCGCGCAATGCACCAGCCACCTCGCTCATCATGGCAGGGGAAATGCAGATAAGGCCTTCATGGTAGTGGCTAAGGAGCTCTCTATCGATGCGAGGCTTATAATAAAAGCCATCGAGGTGTGACTTTGTCACCAGCATAATTAAGTTGTGATAGCCAACGCTGTTTTTGGCGAGCAATACCAGACGAGTGCGACGACTGTCGACTCCCGCTTGCATATCAGTGCGCTTACGTGCCGCTACATAGAAATCCACACCGATAATGGGTTTGATCTCGGCTTTTTTGCATGCCTTATAAAAATCAATCGCTCCATAGAGATTGCCATTGTCGGTTAATGCCAATGCGCGCATTTTGTATTTCTTTGCCGTATCGACAAGGTCATCAATCTTTGGCAAAGCATTGAGGAGCGAATAGTGGCTATGGGTATGCAAATGAGAAAAGCCCGTAATAGGGACATGCTCAGGGTGCGGGGCGGCTTGTGGAGCTGCGGTAGGTTCTGCCATGGGTCTAGTATAGGGTATTATAGGGCGGTGAAGAAGCGGAGCATACAATCAAAAACAATGAAGCCCACGACGTCAAATAGCGTGCCAAAAAGTGTGGGCAAAAAAAGGTCGTCTAAGGCTGCACAAAGAGAAGTGCTTTGGCTTGTTGGTATTGATGAAGTTGGTCGCGGCCCCCTTGCCGGACCTGTCGGTGTTGGTGTTGCTGCTGTGCCGATGCATGCTGCGCGCCGTCTATGGCAGCGGCATTTTCATGGAGTCAAAGAATCCAAGCAGCTCCACCATGAAGGTCGTCAAACCTGGCTGCATACTATGGAGGAGCGACAGCAAGCCGGCGATCTTTTCTATGCTGTTTCTATGCGAGCGGCAGAGCATATTGATGGTCATGGTATTGCAGTGTCGATTGGTGAAGCATTAGCTGAAGCACTTGCTGTGGTGTCGGCCACTATCGAGGCTCGCGGCGGCAGGGTGGGGGAAATTCGCCTTGATGGCGGACTGAAAGCTCCTCCACAGTACGCAAAGCAGCGCACGATTATAAAGGGCGATGTGAAGGAGAAAATCATAGCCCTTGCTTCTATTGCCGCAAAGGTCCATCGCGACACGTATATGATGGAGCAGGCTGCCAAAAGGTATCCGCACTACGGTTTCGAGCTTCATAAGGGGTATGGTACCAAGGTGCATCATGAAGCCCTCAAAAAGCACGGTATGTCACCCGAACATCGCCGTAGCTTCATACATTTTTTATAATTTCTTTATTAAAAATTCACCGAAATTTCAGCACCCTCTTTGTACAATAAGGCATCGTGAAAAATTATGCTTTTATTGATGCTCAGAACGTATACCTTGGTATAAAATCTCTTGGGTGGAAGATTGATTGGGCAAAGTTTCGTGTGTATTTACGCTGTGTATACCAAGTAGAGCATGCTTTTATTTTTATCGGTTATTTGGGGCGTATGGAATATTTGTATGTCCAATTAAGAGAGAGTGGTTACGAAATTATCTTCAAGCCTGTTTCGTTTAGCTCAGATGGAAAAGTAAAGGGGAATTGTCGCCTAAGAATCTGGGGACGTCCTAGAGCAGA
>CAZKGX010000012.1:2734-13709 GCA_964552645.1 uncultured Candidatus Saccharibacteria bacterium | reverse complement strand
TGGACCTTGCCTTGGCCTATAAATCATAGTAATATATAAAGGTTCACTATAGCGGGGTAGAGTAACAGTAATTCGCGAGGCTCATAACCTCGAAATCTCGGTGCGAATCCGGGCCCCGCAACACGTTTTTTCCTCTCATATGTCCTTTATGTGCATTCTTCGGCATAGAAAGGCTTTTTCTCGGCGCCCTATTCCATCGGCGGCTTTTTCGTGATACCATCGGAATGCCGCCGGCGTAGCTCAGTTGGCTAGAGCGTGGGACTCATAAGCCCAAGGTCCCTGGTTCGATTCCAGGCGCCGGCACCGTTTGTGGCATTTCGCCACTTCTATTTTTTTCACCCCTTCTTCCATGCCTTCTCATTCACCACAAGCCTCGCATTTTTGGAATCGCGAATATAAAAAAGGCGGGCATTTAAAGCTTTCAAATGATCCATCCGAGGATTTACTCAAATTCCTGCGTTGGCTTGGCCGCAATGCCTCACATTTTACGCTCGATAGCAGCTCTTTTGTGCTTGATATTGGCTGTGGCAATGGCCGCAATCTCATTTATCTAGCGAAGACATTTGGAGTGCGGGGGATCGGCTATGATTCATCTCGTGAGGCGCTCGATCAGGCCGCTGCTTTGGCTCAAAGTGAAGGTATTCCTATGGGGCAATTGAATTGGCATCGCCACGATATGGCTGAGCAAATACCATGTCCCGATCAAAGCGTCCACCTTGCACTCGATATGATGGCTTCACATGTACTCGACGAAGCCGGCCGCACCAATTTGCGCAATGAATTGCAGCGCATCATGACCCCTGGCGGTTGGATTTTCTTTAAGACTTTCCTCAAAGATGGCGATACCCACGCAGCGCGCATGTTGCGCCATGCTCCGGGCGAGGAGAAAAACACCTATATCCATCCGCGCATTGGCGTGGCTGAGCACGTATGGACGGAGGCGGAAATGCGCGAGCACTTTTCTCTTGAGCGCGGCTTTCGCGTAGAGAAAATCGAAAAGTCGCATAAGCACATGATAAAGGGGCGACCATTTAAGCGCCGCTTCATGTCAGTGTATATTGAGAGGGAGTGGAAATAGAGAAAGTAAAGAGTAAAAAGTAAGCATAGCTTCTTCCGACTGCACTCGGATGTCATGCCTGCAAGCAGTCATGCCATCCATCGTTTGTCGGAATAAAAGGTCATAAGGGACGAGAGAGGGAGGAGCGGCGGCTTTTACTTTTTGCCTTTTTTATGTAGAATGCGTAGGTTGCAGTCGTAGCTTAGTTGGCTAAAGCGCCGCCCTGTCACGGCGGAGACCGCGGGTTCGAGCCCCGTCGACTGCGCAGATTTATATTAAAAACCCCACCTTTGTGGAGAGGTTGCTCATGGTATCTACCTTTTTCTTTATTACAAAAAATGTCACCAGATAAACTTTCTTCAGTTATTAGTATTGTTGCTTCTATCGTACTAATGGTTGTATCATTTTTCCCTCAAGGTCAAGTAACATGGGAAGGTCAAATTAGCACACATTGGATAGTAAGGGTTATATCTTGTTGTTGTTTTCTTGCATCAATATACGCACTCTTTTTGGTGATTAAGTAACGCCGTGGTCACCACTTCATTTGATGACTTGTGTACTACCGAACAGGTCTATGAAGGATTCTTTATTACTGCATAACCGCCCCTTCAGAAGACGGCACCCCATTTCTATTTAAATAACGCACAAGCGCCTTAAAGGTAGTGCAGCGCACTTGCGGCTTACCGCATACCTCTTCGGCAAATGATTTCATAGCTTCCCAATAGACATAATCATTCATATTGGCAAAGTGATTGGCAATAATGACGGGCGCACGATTGTGCTCGTAATTGTAATTAAAATAATCAAGATAGGCCTGCTTGGTCTCATTGAAGTATTGATCCCAGAGCGGCGTGCCTTTCACCGCAACGTCTTCGCCGCCAGATTGTAAGGCGCGAATACTAAAGTCCATAGATATGGTCGGCCTTTTTTGTGGGCCCAAAAACATAGTGCCAAGAGGGATGTGCCAAATGCCATATTCATCCTTATGTGGCCATGCGGTGGCATAGCCAACACCGCTTGTATCATAGGTGAAATGATGTTCGGCAAGCACCTTGTAGAGATTGTCATTCACCCCGAGATCAGGAGCGCGAAAACCGCTCATGGTGCCAAGAAAGAGAGGTGCTTCAATAGGCAGAGAAGGGAGGACTGAGCTATTATTTTTATTTACATTCTGCATGATCGATGAAAAATCATTGAATTCCTGCTTCCATTCATCGTAGGTCCAATCTTCACCATTGAAATGGCCAACGCTATGTGAGCCAATTTCATTTCCCTCCGCAAAGGCTTGATTAAATAAATGCATGCGTCGAGCAATGCCCTTGGTCGACTCAGAAAAACCAATATTTGAATAGCCGCGCGCATGGCGTGGGCCCTGATATATGTTGGCCGTACTCTCAGTCAGAAAATAGGCAGCATTAATAAAATAGGTAAAGCTCAGAGGCTTTCCCTCCTCGCGCATTTTGTGGGTGAAATCGAGCGTCTGGGTGAGCATGTCGAGCGACTTCGATCCATCAAATGAAAGAATAACGAATTGCGGTGTGCTACTGCCGACTACGTTTGAGGTGCGATCGGTAGTGCTTGCCATAGTCACAATACGCGCCACGGACGCGCTGTATTCAGCTGCATCATTATGAGCATCCTCTGATTCATTTTTTGAAATATCAGTGTGCGTGCTTGGCAAGACAATATAGAGGAGCGCTGCGCCAAGGATAAAAAGGATAAAGGCAAGCAGAAATAATGGCTGAGGAAGGGAAATTGCGCGGGTCTTCATGGGCTCGAGTGTAGCATCACTTTTCAAAAATGTCTGTATTTTTAGGTGTTTTTTGCTATATTGGCCACATGAAAACGATAGCTGGCAAGGGGGATGCCCCTTATTATTATGATTTGCCGCCGGAATTGGTGGCCATGAAGCCCATAGAGCCGCGTCATGCGGCACGCCTTATGATCTATGATACAGCGAAAGACGAGGTTCATTTTGATACTTTTTTGAACATTGCTTCATATCTGCCCAAAAACAGTGCGATGGTATTCAATGATACGCGAGTCATACCCGCCCGCATTCCTCTTATACGCCCACGTGGAGGTAAGGTCGACGCGCTCTTTTTGGTAAATGAAATACGCGACACTGCGAGCGTAGCAGTGCCTGCTTTAATGCATAAAAGAGTACCAATTGGCGAGGTGCTCTTTTTTTCAAATGGAGAGGGAACCGATGCCTCAGAGCGTATTTCCTTCACTGTCCTCTCATATGAAGCGGGCACCTATATGCTCGAAGCGAAGCGTCACGTCGATAGCAAAGACGGTCGCACCGAGGGCGTCCCATCGAAAGAAGAAGATCTTTCATGGTCAGCTCTCCTTGCCTTTTTGAATCAATACGGACGAATGCCTTTACCGCCCTATATCGACTCGCCGCTCAATGAAGAGGAGCGTCGCACGACTTATCAAACAGTGTTCGCGCGCCGCCATGAAAATGCAGAAAATGTGCCCAAGGAGCAAGGTTCTGTGGCTGCTCCTACTGCTTCGCTCCATTTTGATGAAGCGGTATTTGCGAACCTTGATCGTGCGGGCATTGCACGCACGATGGTGTCGCTTCATGTGGGGCGAGGGACATTTTTGCCTGTGCGCCCGGAGCAGATCGCAAAAGGTGAATTGCACAAAGAGTGGTATGTCGTTCCGCAAGAAAGTGTGCAGGCACTGCATGATGCCCGATCGCAAGGGAAGCGTATTGTGGCGGTGGGGACGACCGTGACGCGCACGCTTGAATCAGCCAAGGATGCTCTCCTTGGTAATGCGGCGCCAGGAAAAAAAGAAATTGTCGATGCGACAACAATGTTTATACAGCCGGGGTATCAGTTTGCTATGGTGGACACCTTGGTGACCAATTTCCATTTGGCCGACTCTTCGCTCATGTATTTGGTTGATGCTTTTCTGCAGCATAAGGGGGCTCGACGTTCGATTTTGGAATTATACGCTCTCGCTATTGAGAAAAAATTCAGATTTTTTTCATTTGGCGATGGCATGCTTATTTTGTAAGGCCTCAGCGGTTCGCATGCCGCCTACGGCTGTCTGCTTTGACCTTCGGCGGGATTTTGCGTATTATGGCTGAACGGCAAAAGCGGTGCCGATGGAGCTGTCGTGGTAGGTCGTTTGCGTTAGTAGGCCGATGTAGCTGTTTTGGTAGCTCTAGCGTCAGGTAGTGTTTCTTGGTAGGGAGTTTCAAGTTTTTCTGTATAGGCCGATGTAGCTCAGTTGGTAGAGCGCGTCCATGGTAAGGACGAGGTCGCCAGTTCAATCCTGGCCATCGGCTCACGGTTTCTCTCTTTTTATACTTCAACCATGCCCATCCGCCATCACATTACCAAGGCTGCGCGCTGGTTTGCGCAGAGTCGCAAGGAGTTTATAGAAAATATGACGGGCCTCATTTTGGTGGGCGGCATTATTGTCCTGGTTATGTTTTTCTTTGATGTGGCAGCGCTTCGTGCTGCAATCGAGCGGGCCGGCTTCTGGGGGCCACTCCTTTTTATTGTGGCAAAAGCTTCGACTATTGTATTTGCACCTGTCTCTGGATCGCCGCTCTATCCGCTTGCGGGAGCGCTATTTGGATTTAAGCAGGGCATGATTCTTATTGTAGCCGGCGATGCGCTTGGCGGATCGATTGCATTTTGGATTTCGCGTGCCTACGGTATGCGCGTAGTGCGTCGCTTTGTCAAAGGGGACATATCGGTGGTGGAGAAAGCACTTTCAATGATAAGTTCAGTGCGCGGCTTTTTGGTGGCCCGTATTTTCTTTGCCGCTCTTCCTGAAGTGGTGTGCTATGCGGCCGGTCTTACGACGCTGGCCTTTGCACCTTTTTTCCTTATTCATGTGCTCATTTCATTGGTGCCCGCTGCTATTCTTGTGGGCTCTGGTGCGCTCATTGCTGGTCTTGAGAGTACGTGGGTGCTGCTTGGTCTTGTAGTGCTCGGTACGGTTGCTGCGGCAGGCGGCGGGGGACTCTTTTATCTGTGGCAGAAAAAGGCAGGGGCAAAAAAATAGCAGCTACTCAACAAAAACAATATCTTGCGCTATAGTAAGCGAGCTATGGGGCAGGTCACAGAGCCTCTAAATAAAGCCAAAGTAGCTCAGTCGGTAGAGCGCCGCTTTCGTAAAGCGGAGGCCCCCGGTTCGATCCCGGGCTTTGGCTCATGAATCAAGACACCTCAAAATCTGACGTCAACCCACACCTCGCCGAAATCCGCACACGCATAGCCGAAATCGAAACGCTCATGGCAGATGCGGAATTTTGGGTTGATAAGACGCGCGCTCAGGGCTTTATAAAAGAACATGCTGATCTCAAGGCTGAAGCGGAACGCATTGAAGCTGGTGGCGCTGCGGGGCCGGTAGGTGAGTATGATGGTGGATCGGCTGTTATTACTATTTTTTCTGGTGCTGGCGGTGACGATGCGGAGGATTTTTCAGCTATGCTTTTTCGCATGTATCGCAAATATATAGAGAAGCGCGGTTGGGGCATTACTATGCTGCATCAGCATGAAAATGATCATGGTGGTTTTCGCAATGTTACGTTTGAAGTGGATGGGAAGGGCGTCTATGGCGAGCTCAAAAACGAATCCGGTGTGCATCGCCTGGTCCGCATTTCTCCTTTTAATGCTAAGCAATTGCGACACACTTCTTTTTCTATGGTGGAAGTCATTCCGCGTTTTGATAAGGCGCGAAGCGACATGGAAATTCCTGAAAGTGAACTCGAAGTGACCTATGCACGCTCTGGTGGTCCAGGTGGGCAAAATGTGAATAAACGCGAGACCGCAGTGCGCCTTGTCCATTTGCCAACCAAAATTTCTGTTCATGTGGACACGGAGCGTTCCCAAGCGCAAAATCGCGAGCGCGCCCTGGCCATGATTCAAGCCAAGCTCTATAAAATGCGCGAGGAAGAGCGCATTGCCCGCGAAAAGGGCATGTATATTTCAAAGACGACCAGTATTGATTGGGGTAATCAAATCCGTTCCTATGTGCTCCATCCCTATAAGATGGTCAAAGATCATCGCACGGAGGTGGAAGTGCGCGATGTTGACGCTGTGCTTGAAGGTGACATCGATGCTTTTTTGAAGGCTGAGAAGGTGTTGGGGTAAGTGTGTTAGATAGGTAGTACTGCTTGAAAAAACGGAAAATGGGGGAAACCCTCCTATATTGAGGCTAAAAGAATTTATATAAGAAAAGAGACCCGATTAAGCATCGGGTCTCTGCCCGCCTCCAAGTGCGGTCCTTAAGTATGCCTGATTCGCTCTTGGACACAACGAGTCAACAGACGGATTCTGGCTTTGCTTATGCCACGACTACGTGGAAAGAGGTGTTCGAATTCGAATTCCGTTCCGTCTATGGTCACGGTGCGTTTTTCTATTGAAACACAAGCCCTTCTCCAGCCCCCGCGCTGGGACCGCACCTCGTTCCATGCTCGAGTGTTGGTTATTTTTGTGCTTCCATTGCGAGCTTCGGCAGGTTGGTAGAGACGTCCATCAATGTCCACCAACATCGCATCCAATAGATGGAATAGGCCCCCTCGGACCCTCTGATCTTTTGGTATGAAGATAATACAGCTACGGATTCCCCTGAGGAGGTTCCGTCCAGACGATGTGGAACCGAAAGCGACGATTCCGCCTTCGGGAAAGCGGTACACCGATTCGTACCACAAAACTGCTCTACGGACGCAGTGAGGGTCGTCGTCCTGTGTAACAAGGACACTAAACTTTTCCGCTACCTTCCGTTTGCCGTGTTTGCTCGCCGAGAGCCTCGCTATCCTCAGGCAAGCATCCGCGGTTGTGTACAATACACTATTGTCCGGTATTATTTTCTTCATTTGCAAGTGTACTAGTTTGGGGTTTGAATCTGTTCGTACTATAGCGTTTGCTCCTGTTTTGTAAAGCAAATTTTTCGGAGCTATTTCTAAGAAGGGTATTACGGGGTGGTACTAATTAAAATTGACACAATCTTTATTTGAATGTATTATATTATATGACCATGAAACACAACATGCGTAATCAAATGAATAAGTGGCACGCCTATCCGCACATTGCCGGTCTTTTTTCAGTGTGCGATAGCACTACCACCACAACCATCCCTTCTGGGGATCGATTACGCTGTGTTTATAGTATTTAAATTCTCCTCTCATTTTTTGAATACCTAAAACACCGCGGCAATCGCGGTGTTTTCGTACACATAACCTCAACTACACAGAAAGAATGAATACTCAAAACACGCACTCGCACAATCCAATATTCCTGCGAGGCAAAAAAGTAAACCTTCGCCCCTTCAGTGAACGAGATATCCCTCTGCTCACTCGATGGATAAATGATCCGGAGGTGAGGGAGTTTCTCTCTTCTGTAACTCCAAAAAGTGAGCGTCAGGAACAGGAGTGGATACAACGGTTGGGTAATGACGATAAAGAAATTGTTCTTTGTATTGAAACACATGATGGGCAAGCAATCGGTAGTATGGGACTTCATCGTATTGATTGGGTTGACCGTCGTTGTGTCACGGGGGCATTTATCGGTGAGAAAGCGTTTTTGGGGCAGGGCTATGGAACAGATGCAAAGATGTATTTGCTCCAGCATGCTTTCCAAACGCTCAATCTTCACCGTGTCTGTTCTTCGGTCTTTGGCTTCAACGAACGAAGTTTACGCTACAGCCTCCACTGTGGGTATAAAGTGGAAGGTCGACGGCGCGAGCATGTCTTTCGTCATGGAAAATACTGGGATCTCATCGAACTCGGTCTTCTCCGTGAAGAATGGTTGCCATTTTGGGAGGCTTACCAACGCGATGGACACTTACCGTCACTGTATGTAAAAGCACAGCCTGAACAAACGGCTGCGTGAGGTGACGGTGCTATCGCTGTTTTACCTGGCACGTCACACAAAGAGGGTCTTCGGACCCTCTTTTCTATACACAAATGAGGGCAGTGCGCTATAATGAACCTATGATTCATTTTGATAAAGTTTCGAAGCGTTATGGCGCTCCGAAAGATAAAGAAAGCGTGATAGCGCTTGATAATGTGGACCTCATTATTGAGCCGCGTGAATTCGTCACCATTGTCGGCCATTCTGGTGCGGGCAAGACGACGCTTTTGAAGTTGATTTTAGCGGAGGAGAGGCCGTCGAGTGGTATTGTCACACTCGATACTATGAATCTCCATAAGCTGCGCCAGAAGGATATGACCCGCCTTCGCCGTCGTATCGGTACTGTGTTCCAGGATTTTCGCCTTATTCCTGACAAGACCGCTTTTGAAAACGTTGCTTTTGCCATGGAAGCATGTGGTCGCGCCGATCATGAAATTGCTGCCGATGTGCCCCACATTTTGGCGCTCGTTGGCCTCGAAAATAAAATGACCCGCTTTCCACGCGAGCTTTCCGGTGGTGAGAAGCAGCGTGTAGCTATTGCCCGTGCCATCGTCAATCACCCTGACATTCTCATTGCCGATGAACCTGCCGGCAATCTCGATCCAGAAAATACCTATGACATTGTGAGTATATTGCGCCGCATTAATGATATGGGCACCACGGTCATTTTGGCCACACACAATGCTGGTATTATCGATGCCGTCGGCCGCCGCGTTGTGACTATGGAAAAAGGGCGTGTCGCTCACGATAGTAAGCACCACCCAAAAAAGTAAGCAAAAGTATGTAAGTATGCTAGGGGAATATGTCGAATAGGGATACCATAGAAAAATGACAGGCACATGCTAAAATAAAGACCGATTCAACTTCACGGCCTTACCACTCTCACTTCTCACTTCTTACTTTTTACCCTTTACTTCTTACCTTCAATTATGTGGACCAAAACAAAAAGAATTCTTAAAGCCGGTTTCGTGCAATTCTGGAGGAATGGCTTTATTTCAGTGTCTTCGGTCACTATTATGACCATTACGCTTTTTGTGATTGGTTCGGTCATGTTTGGCAATACGCTTTTGCGCACGGTCCTTACTGAATTGCAGGACAAAGTTGATATGACCGTCTATTTTGTGACCGATGCAGATGCGGCGCAGATTATGACGCTTAAGCAGACCGTTGAGCGTTTGCCTGAGGTGGCCACGGTGGCATATGTCTCACGTGAGCAGGCTCTTGAAGACTTTAAGACTCGTCACAATACCGATGAACTCGTACTGCAATCGCTAACCGAGCTCGATGGCAATCCACTCGGTGCCTACTTGGTCGTGCGAGCGCATGAGCCGGGGGATTATAAGCAGATCGCCGCTCTCATTAAGGCTGATAAGGATGCTGTCAATATCATTCGCAAGATCAATGATGCCGACAATCGCGTTGCCATTGAAACCCTTGGTAAAATCATCAATGCTTCAAAGCGCGCCAGCTATGCAATCATCGCCCTCCTTGCTGCGCTCTCTATTTTGGTCACCTTCAATACCATTCGACTGGTCATTTTCTTTGCTCGCGATGAAATTTCAGTGATGAAGTTGGTGGGCGCAAGCAATGCCTATGCTCGCGGGCCATTTATCGTATCGGCTATTATGTACGGTATTATTTCTGCGGGCATCGTGCTCATGGCTTTTTATCCTATTACGTTTTACCTGGAGCGCGCGGCTACTCCGTACTATGCAGGCGCAACATTCTTTAGGTATTACATTACTAATTTTGGCCAGATTGCAGCCATTATCGGTGGAACGGGGTTTGTACTCGCTGTAATCTCGAGCTATTTGGCGGTGCGTAGATACCTGAAGGTCTAGGAGAAAAGTAAAAGATAAAAAGTAAAAGGTAAAAAGTACAGAACGAGACAAGAACAAGAACGGGACTGGGAAGAGGGGGGGCGGGGCTCATAATTTATTTTCTAAGACAAGCGCATGAATAATTTTGAAAAGGGACCGTTTGATGGCGATGCTGCGAATACGGATCTACCGCCACAGCTTGATGCTATGGGTCCTGAGAGTATAGAGGGTGTTGAACTCTCGCCGGAGGAAGCTGCGCAGGTAGCGACGTGGCTTGAGGTACTTAGAGATCCCGCAGTACTTGATGGTGTGGCGGCAGTCACGCGCACCTTGCTCAATCTCGGTCTTACCCTCGCAGATTTTTTGCCTGGCGGTCTTGGCGATGCAATCTCAGACATACCTGCGGGAGTGCTTAAGGTGACTGGACCTGTGATTAAAGCACTCACTGGACTTAATCCTGATCTGACACCCGCTATTTCAAAAAAACTTGCTGTGACAGCGGAAGGTGGTCTTGCTCCACTTGAAGCTGCTACAGGGGGCACACTTCCAACCTATGGGTTTTTGGCATTCACACAATTTAAACGCCAAGATCTTGGTTTGATAAAGGGTGCGTTTAGAAAAATAAAAGCACTTCGTAGTGGTGATAGTTCGGACGCAGCCATTCATGATGCTGCTCGTGTATTCACTTCAAAATAAGACCTCTTATAATACTACACTTTAAACACTACACCTTTTTATGAACGATCAAACACAATCAAATCCAGTTGCGGTTGCCATCGCCACTCAAAGAGAGGCACTTCGAGTGTTGGTAGAAAACACAATTTTGCTCAGTCAGGAAAATAAGGCAAAATTGTTGGCTGCTTTGCCCACTCTTTCTGATGCCGATGTGGCTGCTATGGGTGAGCTTTTTGCCCGAGAAGTAGAGGTGATTGATGCAATGGCCGCCGCAGCTTAAATTAAAGGAAAAAGGTGGCAATAAATCGGTTCTAAGTGGAGTACCAGCCTCTCTCCCATCGCTAATCAAAGCATATAGAATTCAGGATAAAGCACGAAATGTAGGATTCGACTGGGAAAAGAAAGAGCAGGTATGGGATAAGGTAAAAGAAGAATTTGATGAACTACAAACCGAAATCTCATCCATGGATAAAGATAAAATGGAAGCAGAATTGGGTGATTTACTCTTCAGTATTATCAATGCAGCCCGTCTTTACGGA
>CAZKGX010000012.1:1595-2724 GCA_964552645.1 uncultured Candidatus Saccharibacteria bacterium | reverse complement strand
TGGAAGAATATAGTCTTTTCTCACCTTTTTCTGTAGTACTATACTCTCACTACATAACTACAACCTTTCTCTGTATAGATTGCACGGCCAAAATAGCCGCGAGATAATGGGTTAATGAACCCCGCAATACTCCGCGCCAAGCTTGCAGCCAAAAAACATAAGTACATTTTTGTGGTCGGTGGCGTGATGTCGGGAGTGGGTAAGGGAATTGCAACGTCATCGCTCGGCACGCTCCTTCAGAGCAAGGGCTTTAAGGTCAACCTCGTTAAGGTTGATCCTTATTTAAATGTCGATGCGGGCACCATGAATCCAACTGAGCACGGCGAGGTCTTTGTGCTCGATTCTGGCCTTGAGACTGATCAGGATATGGGTAATTACGAGCGCTTCCTTGGTCGCTCGGCTGAGGCTGATGATTATATGACCTCTGGTATGGTGTATAAGCATGTTATTGATCGCGAGCGCGCCTTGGCATATCGCGGCAAATGCGTTGAAGCTATCCCTGACATTCGCGATGAAATTATTCGCCGCTTTATGCATGCGGCAGATAAAAGCGGCGCTGATATTTCGGTAATAGAAATCGGCGGCACTATTGGTGACTATCAAAACGTAATGTTTCTCGAAGCGGCGCGCGTGCTCAAGGTGCATCAGCCCGAAGATGTTATTTTTATAATGGTGAGCTATTTGCCGGTGCCAGGGAAGCTCGGTGAAATGAAATCTCGCCCGACGCAAAATGCAGTGCGCCAGCTGAACTCCTATGGTCTCCATGCCGACATTATTATTGGCCGCGCTGAGGTGGCTCTTGATCAAAAAAGAAAAGAAAAAATCGCCTTGGCATGTTCATTGCCGGTCGAGCACATTATTTCGGCGCCCGATATTGAAAGTGTCTACGACGTGCCGCTCAATTTTGAACGTGATCGTCTGGCGGATATTGTCATGCGCACCCTTCGTTTGCGTGAAAAGCGCGGCGCGGCCGCAGAGGGCGGTAAGGCGGCCTTTGAAAAATGGCGTGCCTTTGCCAGCCGCGTTCACGCACTCAAAGAAGCTACTACTTCGACCATGCTTCCTCTTGCTCAAAACAAAAAACGAGCCAAGCACATTGTTGCACCTGTGGTGCATATTGGTGTAGTAG
>CAZKGX010000012.1:0-1585 GCA_964552645.1 uncultured Candidatus Saccharibacteria bacterium | reverse complement strand
AAGTATTTTGCTACAGGCAGCTTCCTTCTTGCTGATTCATACCTTTCGGTACTTGAGGCGCTCAAATATTCTGCTGTGGCTGCGGGCGTTACGCTCAAGATCGACATGCTTTCAGCCAATGATTATGGTCCAGACCTTGGTCCGGCCAAGCAGCGCGCTGCTTTGGCTACGCTCGAACGATATGACGGCATTTTGGTGCCGGGCGGTTTCGGCGAGACTGGTATAGAAGGGAAGTTGGCGGCTATTCGATATGTGCGCGAGCATGGCATTCCGTATTTTGGCCTCTGCTATGGCATGCAACTTCTCGTCATTGAATACGCACGCACGGTGCTCGGTTGGACCGATGCGCACACCGCAGAGATCAATCCGCGTTCTTCCAAGATCGTGGTGGACATTATGCCCGATCAAAAGCAAAAACTGGCCGAAGGGCACTATGGAGCAAGTATGCGCCTTGGAAGCTATACGGCGAAGCTTCGTTCGGGTACGGTGGCTCGCTCTGCTTACGGTATCGATACAGTGGACGAGCGCCATCGTCATCGCTATGAGGTCAATCCTGCATATATAGCCGATCTTGAAAAGGCGGGCCTGGTTTTTTCCGGTACATCACCAGATGGCATTCTTATGGAGATTGCCGAATTGCCTACGTCCAAGCATCCTTTCTTTCTTGGCACTCAATTTCATCCTGAATTTTTGGCCCGCCCTTTGGCGCCGCACCCACTCTTCACCGCTTTTATGAAGGCGGCAAAAGTGCGCGGGCAGGGTGCCGCGTCCTTGACAAGAAAGAGGGGCTAGGTGTAGGATGTTGGACACAGCCATAAGCCGCTCGTTCGCCGAAAGGCACTGAGAGGTCGGTTGTAGCGAAACCATAAGGGTCCTTAAGGATCCTGTTCCGAAGGGCGTATTCCCCCCAAAAAACGCTGGGGAGGCATCGTTCCCTCACCTGGAACAGCCCCGCGCACTTCGGTGCGCGGGGCATCTCTTTTTCCTCCTTCTTATTTCTTATCGAAAAAAAAGATTTCTAATTCAAGGCTGGATCATCCGGTGGGGCAATGCTTTCTATTTTACGTTGAATGCCGACAGAGTCGATTGCCGCGTGACCCATTTCTGTTTTGAGGATTTTGATTTTTTCTGTGTGTTGATCGATTGTCGCATCAATTGCATGAAGGTTGACTATGATCTCCCCGAGAAGTCGATCGTCTTCGGGGTCTACCGTTTGATGTTTCATTCGCTCTTCTAGCTGAAGAAGATCGACTTGCAACTGATTTCTATATGCAATAAGAGCGGTTACTTCTTCTTTATAGTGGCCACTTTGGGTATTCAAATTTCGTATTTTTCGGCTGAGAAATGAAAGATGCGCGTCGAATGCTTCGAGTTGCTCTTTGATTGCTCGATCGACGGGATATTCTCCATGTGCATCTGGCACGTCTCTGTCTAATCGATCGGGAATGGTGGGGCCGAATTCAGGCGAATGGTGTGTATTGCTCCCATGCGCATCCGGTATATGTTCGTTCATGGCTGTATTATATGCGCATGCCGCCTTTTGCTCAAATGGCGCAAATATTGTAGTATCATAGGACGGCTTTTG
>CAZKGX010000011.1:11611-13710 GCA_964552645.1 uncultured Candidatus Saccharibacteria bacterium | reverse complement strand
ATGGTCTATCCGACATTTGGGGTGGATGAAGCACGTGCTCTTATTGCTGCGGAGCGAAATGCTGCGGTACAGGAGGGGCGCCGCGTATTTATTGTTCAAACAGGTGCCATTACCCTTGAGGCGCAGCACGGCATTTTGAAATTACTTGAAGAGCCGTCGCCGCAGACACTACTCGTCTTTGTGGTGCCTGATGCCGCCGGCTTGCTGCCGACGATTTTGTCGCGTGTCGTTCTGGTGCGCTCTGCTGGTCGCGGCATCGATAGTACGGCAGAGGTCGAGGCCTTTTTGGCATTGCCTTTGGCAGAGCGTCTCAAAAAAACCACCGCCATTGCCGAGCATGACAATGCGCGCGACATCGTGCGTTCATACATAGACGCTGCGATTACCCTTGCATATCGCAAGGTGAATAAAAAAGACAAAGCGTGGGCTATGCATATGGGCCGCCTCCTGGAACTGAAACAATGGATCAATGGCCGCTCGCCTCGCATTAAAATGATTCTCGAGACATTGGCATTGCTGGATTTTTAACGACTCTCTCATCCCATCTTGTTCTGATTTTTCCTGTTCTGCACTTTTTACCTTTAACCTTTTACTTTTTACTTCTTTCTCTATATACTTTTGTCATGCATAACCTTACCACCGCAAAAGACAAATTTACCCATATTGAGCAATGGCTTAAGACGGAGCTTGCCGGCATTCGTACAGGACAGGCCAATCCTTCGATTTTGGATGGCATTACCGTTATGGCATATGGTTCGCCAATGCATTTAAATCAGGTGGCTAATGTTACGCTCGATGGCATGACGAGTATTGTGGTGACTCCATGGGATGCAAGTCAGGTCAAAGATATTGAGGCTGCTATTACAGGCGCTGATCTTGGTCTGTCGGTGCGTGGCGACGGAACCAGTGTTCGCGTTTCATTTCCTCCTTTGACCAGTGAGCGCCGCACACAGCTTTTGAAGCTTGCGGGGGAGAGGGTAGAGGAGGCACGCATTTCTGTGCGCAAAGAGCGCGAGCGCGTGATCAAAGAAATTGACGCTGCCGAAAAGAGCGGCACCCTCACCGAAGACGCTACCCGTCGCAGCAAGACCGAATTGCAGAAGCTTGTTGATGCTTCAAACGCCAAGTTTGAAGAGATGCGCAAGAAAAAGGAGACGGAATTGGCCGCATAAAAGTAAAAAGGAAAAGGTACAAAGTAAAAAGTACCGAGGGGGCACCCTTGCTTTCAATCGTTCTAACCCCTGTCATTTTTTCCTTTTCTCACTTCCATACTTACATACTTCAATACCTACATACTTTGTAATGACCGCCCTTATTTTTATTGTTATCCTCGGCATCTTAATCTTTGTCCATGAATTGGGGCATTTTTTGGCTGCGCGATTATTTAAGGTTCGTGTGGATGAATTTGCCCTCGGCTTTCCGCCGCGCATTTTTGCGTGGAAGCCAAAGGGCGGCGAAACGACCTATGCACTCAACCTCATTCCTTTTGGCGGGTATGTAAAGATGTTCGGTGAAAATTATGAGGATGATATGGCGACAGGGACAGTGCCTACAACAGGAGCAGCAACAGGGACAGGAACAGCGGCACAGCCTGCGCCGACAGGAGCAAGCGAGGCAATCTCTGCAGATATGTCACGTAGCCTTATCAATCAGCCTCGTCCAAAGCAAATTGTTGTGCTTGCTGCCGGAGTGATTTTCAATGTGCTTTTCGCTGCTGCGATTTTGGCTGCGGGCTTTATGATAGGCATGCCAACCTCTATCGATGAAAGCAATAGTGCCAAGGCCGAGAATGTCCGTCGCCTCATCACGCAGGTGGCCCCTGACAGTCCTGCTGATAAGGCGGGTATAAAGGATGGCGAAGAAATTCTCGATATTGGCTATGTTGATACAAGATCTGATCCAGGTGTGACATCGTGGATAAGTGATGCTACAAAGATTCCATTAGACGGTGAGCCAAAGAGGGTGCTTGATCCTGATGTGGTGCGTGCATTTATATTCGCTACGCCAGATGGCAACAGTGTTGTTTTCCGCCTCAAAGAGGCGAAGGTGCGTGATAATAATCCAGCAGAATCTGTTCATAATGTCATTGTTATTCCAGC
>CAZKGX010000011.1:10654-11601 GCA_964552645.1 uncultured Candidatus Saccharibacteria bacterium | reverse complement strand
AAACACAACCACATTACAATTACAGTTTGGCGCTGGAACAGCAGCAGATACAGATGTTCTCATGCCCGATGCTGTTCGTGCATTTATTTTTGCAACGCCATCAGCACAAAACGTTATTTTTAATTTGAAAACAGCCACATCGAAGGAACATATGATTGTGGTAACACCTACGGCGGGCATCGTCGAGGGGCAGAAAGCGGTGGGTATTGCTATGGAAAAAATCGGCATTATTTCCGTAGCGCCGCATATTGCGCTCTGGCAAGGTGCCCGTGAAGCAGTATTCATGACGAAGCAGACGGTGGTTGGGCTCGGCGGCTTTGCATGGCAAGCCTTTCGCGGTGAAGCCAATCTCAAGCAAATTTCTGGTCCGGTCGGCATTGCAAGCATGGTTGGGACCGCTCGCAATCTCGGCTTCGCCTATCTCATTTCTCTGACTGCTTTGATTTCTATTAACCTGGCTGTACTTAACCTTGTACCATTTCCTGCTCTTGATGGTGGGCGCATCCTCTTTGTCATTATTGAAGCAGTGCGTCGCAAGCGCATTACGCCGCGCATTGCCAATATCTGCAACTTAGTCGGCTTTATTATCCTCATGAGCCTGATGCTCATCATTACGGTGAAGGATGTATTGCATTTGTTCTAGTTGAAAAAAGAAGGGGGTGTAGAAAAATAGGGCCGGGGCGGGTATGAAAAAGAAAGAGGGAGGCAGGGTAAAAAGAAAACCGCACCGTTCCTGCCGAAGCAGGAGTGGTGCGGTCTTGTGTTGCCTCCTTTTGAGGAGGGGACTTCGTTGAAGAGCTACTTTTGCCAGGCAACGAAGGGGTTTCCGTTCGTGCCGCTGCTCTTGTCCGGACCAGACATGGGCGTCGTCTTGAACGACGCACCAGTCACCTTCATGGTCTGGAAGGGACGTTCGATACCAGTGAAGAATCGCTGGATGTGAGGGG
>CAZKGX010000011.1:9715-10644 GCA_964552645.1 uncultured Candidatus Saccharibacteria bacterium | reverse complement strand
GAGGGGCAGCCTCTCCGCGGAAGGTTTTTTGGGCCTCCTGGGATTGCCACTTCTCACAGTTGTAGAACTGCCCGCCGAGCGCTTCATGGAGTCTCTCGGCGATCTGGTTCACGGTCTGCTGCGCCAGCTCGTGCCGGACCGGCGCCTGATAGTCCATGACCACCGTCACCGACAGCATCCTGGTCTTGTTCGGCCAGTGATTGCGCGCCGGACCGGTGTACGTACCGGTGACGGTACGGTCAGACGTTGCCGACGGTTTTCCTTCGGACGCACCGGTAGGGCTCAACGACAGGGCCTTGAGCTTTTCTTCCAGCTCGTGTTGTTTGTTGGACAGTCTTTGCATGTCTTGCTCCGTCAAGGTGCTGTCCGCAGCAATCTCCTTTTTGAGTCCGCTCAGGGCCTCTCTCAGATAGGCTTCGGTTGCATCAGCATTCCGTTTTGCCAACTGAGCTTCGAATTCCCGAAGGGTAATAGCACCGTTCGTGCCGTTAGGCAGCGAGAGGTTTATTGCTGCCCGATTACCAACATCGTTGGTTGGGCGCCTCCCTAATTCACTGATGCCCTTCCGTATGGAGGCAAGTTCATTTGAGATCTCGCTTCGCCACAGATCCATCCTGACACCTACAACGATGGAATTGGACAGTGCGTTGCGCGTCTGCGCGCGCGTATCCGCCAATTCGAAAGATACCTCTTGAAGGGCATTGCTCGTTTGATCGGCAATGATCCGAGGTAGAACTTTCCCGATCTCTTTCATCATCACACTCTTATCAGCACTCAAGTTGAGGCCGATGAAGATGATGGCGATGAGACCGAGTATGCCGCCGTACATCCATCTGTACAGACTTGCTGTGCCGCAAACACCGTCGTTTTCTCTTTCAGCAGCAAGCCTTGCTTCCAAGGGCTGCCTGTGTTGGGTGCGGTACTGCTGC
>CAZKGX010000011.1:7028-9705 GCA_964552645.1 uncultured Candidatus Saccharibacteria bacterium | reverse complement strand
TCTTGGAAGGCAGCCTCGTCTTCACCCGCACCTTTTTTAGGTTCCGGCGGAACGGGTGGCAGTCGCTGCAATCTGTCTCGCTGCCAACCTCTGATCATCGAGAAGCCAAAGATGAAGAGTCCGCCCCACAGGCTGAGTCCGACGATCATGTACGGTAACGGAAGGTTGAAGATATTCATAGAAACACTCGCTTTCGATTCCGATGAGTTGAGGTTGTTCGCCCCTGATCACAGCGTGTAGCCGTTTCAAGGTACAAAGTTCACCTAATATAATATCAAATAAATTGACGCCTGTCAATCACAATTGCAGGGCCCGCAGTCCATTTCTTTTTCATGCAAAAAAGCCTTATTATAGAGCCATGAAAAGCCACATTATTCGCCAATCGGCCCTCTTTACCAAGACGCGTCGTGAGGCCCCTTCCGATGAAGTTGCGCAGAATGCAAAACTCCTCATTCGCGCTGGTTTTGTGCATAAGCAAATGGCCGGTGTCTATGCCTATTTGCCGCTTGGTCTTCGCACCCTCAACAATGTCTGCGATATCATTCGCCGCGAAATGGATGCCCTTGGTGCCAATGAACTTGAGCTCACTGCACTCCAGCCGCGCGATATTTGGCAGACCAGTGGTCGCTGGAGCGATGCTGTCGTCGACAATTGGTTCAAGACAAAACTCAAAAATGACACGGAGCTTGGCCTTGGCTTTACCCATGAAGAGCCACTGACGGTTATTATGCGCGACTATGTCAGCTCCTATCGTGACTTGCCCTGTCTCGTCTATCAGATTCAATTGAAGTTCCGCAATGAAGCGCGTGCCAAGAGTGGTATTATGCGCGGCCGCGAATTTCTTATGAAAGATCTCTATAGCTTTGCCACCAACGCAGCGGAGCATGAAAAGCTCTATGAAGCAGTGAAGCAGGCATACATACGCATATTCAACGCTGTTGGTATTGGCGATCGCACTTATGTGACGTATGCGACCGGCGGCAGTTTTTCAAAATATTCACATGAATTCCAGATGGTGACCGATGCAGGTGAAGATACTATTTACATTCATGAAGGGAAGCATGTTGCTATTAACAAAGAAATCCTTGATGATGAAGCGGCGGCCAAAGAGGTGCTCGCTGAGCTTGGGTGTAAGCGCGAGGATTTGATAGAGCGCAAGGCTGTGGAAGTGGGAAATATTTTCAGCCTCGGCACACGCTTCTCAGATGCGCTCGGTCTGCAATTCAAAAATGAGGCAGGCATCATGCAGCCCGTCATTATGGGAAGTTATGGTATTGGTCCCGGTCGCCTTATGGGCGCTATCGTGGAGACGCTCGCGGATGAAAAGGGTATGGTATGGCCGGTAGCAGTTGCTCCTTTCCATGTGCATCTCATTGCTCTTTTGAATGACACTGATGGCAATAATCCAAAGCAGAGCAAGGTGGCCGCTGCGGCTGAAACGCTTGCGGATGAATTGGCTGCTCGTGGGGTGAGTGTTCTCTATGACGATCGTGTTGGCCCACGTCCGGGCGAGAAATTCGCTGATGCTGATCTTATGGGCATGCCGCTTCGCATTGTGCTCAGTGAAAAGACATTGGCGCACAATGGCAGTGCTCATGTTGAGCTCAAGGCTCGCGCTGGCAATCATGAGGCTGAGTTCATCGCTCTTTCTGATGCTGCCGCGGTGGCCGAGGCGCATATAAAGAAGGGTAAGTAATATCTTTCTGCACGCCATGCCGCACAGTGGCACCACCGTTTGATTCTTTCTTCTGTCTTTCTTATCTACCGTATTTCTTATCCTATGCATCCCTTTATAGAAAAAATGTATCGCTGGCTTTCCAATGATATTGGTATCGACCTTGGTACCGCTAATACATTGGTCTATGTGCGCGGGCAGGGCATCATTATTAATGAGCCCTCTGTTGTGGCCGTGAATGAAAAAACCGGCCGTGTGGTTGCTGTGGGAACGCAGGCAAAACAAATGCTCGGTCGCACGCCGGCGCATATTCATGCTGTCCGTCCTATTGTCGATGGCGTGATTTCTGATTTTGAAGTGACAGAGGAAATGATTTCTTATTTGATTAATAAAGCCCAGGCCAATAGCCCAAAGAAATTGCTCGGGCCGCGCGTGGTGGTGGGAGTGCCCTACGGCATTACCAACGTAGAGACGCGTGCTGTGCGCGACGCTACTCGTAATAGTGGCGCCCGTGAAGTGTATATCGTAGAAGAGCCAATGGCCGCTGCTATCGGCATTCGTTTGCCGGTGCATGAGCCAGTGGGCAATATGATTGTCGATATTGGCGGTGGCACCACTGACATTGCCGTCATTTCTCTGGGCGGTATTGTGCGCGCCAAGACGTTGCGTGTGGCCGGTGAAAAACTCAATCAGGACATTATGTCCTACATTCGCAGTGAATTCAAAATTCTTATTGGTGAAAAAACCGCTGAGGACTTGAAGATGGATATTGGTGCGGTGCTTGCTGGTGAGGCGCCGCTCGAGCGTCCTATAAAGGGCCGCGATCTCATTACTGGTCTGCCGCGCGAAGTGATTATTACGGATGCGGATATTCGTGAGGCCATTGGCCAATCAATCGATGCATTGCTTGAAGCGGTTCGTGAAGTGATCGAGACGACACCGCCGGAAATTATTTCAGATGTGATGCAGCGTGGCGTGCACTTGGTGGGTGGCGGCGCTCTC
>CAZKGX010000011.1:0-7018 GCA_964552645.1 uncultured Candidatus Saccharibacteria bacterium | reverse complement strand
GGTACCATTATCGCTGAAAGTATCAAGATTCCGGTGCATACTATGAATGATCCCCTTACCGCAGTTGCGCGCGGCACCGGTATTATTCTTGAAAATTTAGCTCTCTACGACGACGTGCTTATTCATAATGAAGATGAATTACCTCCTCAAGACTAATCATTCCTCATCGCGTGGCAATCGCGGCCGCGGCCAATGGTCGCTCCGTCGTATTGTCGTTGCTCTCATCGTGGCGGTCATTGCTCTGTGGTGGATTTTCTTTACACCGACATTTATGGCTGTTACAGGTCATGGTGTGGCGAGGGCAGTGACGTCGCTCTATGGAGGCGCAACCACCGTAGTGCATACGGTCGGCTCCTTCTTTTTTTCAAAAGCAGCTCTCCTCAAAACAAATGAGCAGTTGCGCGACAAACTGTTTGCCCAAGAAGTTGAAATGGTCAACCTCGAGCTCATAAAGCAGCAAGGCATTGAGCTCAAAGAATCCTTAAATAGAATAGGGAAGACAGATCTTATTGCTGCCGCAGTTATTCGCTCTGTGGCTGCAAGTCCCTACGACACCTTTCTTATTGATGGCGGGCGCGCTGCCGGTATTTCTGCTGGTGACATCGTGCTTGTTCATTCTGCCGTGCCGGTAGGCTATATCTCAAAAGTATTTGCTCAATCGGCTGAAGTGACCATGTATTCATCGCCCGGTGAGACCATAGAGGGCGTGCTCACCTTTAATGAAGGAAAAGGCGCTCCTGCCATACCAACGCCATTACCGTCTTCTGCAACAAGCACAACAGGGACACTTTCAAGTCGCACCAGCACTGCCAACACCTCCCTTGATACTGACACAGAAAGCAGATCGGGAAGCGGTCGCTTGCGCAAACTCTTTGTCAGCCTTGTTGGTCGCGGCGGCGGCAATTTCGATGTTCGCCTTACCAAAGAAATCGATGTTCCTATTGGCGCCCTTATCGCTATGCCAGGCCTCAATGCACGCCTCCTTGCAACGGTCTATGGCGGCGAATTCGACGCTGCCGGTAGCTCGCGCGTCCTCCATGCTCTCTCGCCGGTGAACATGCTTCATGAGAGTATCGTCTATATAGAACCTGCCGCAAAAGATGAATAGATTTTCAAATAGCTTATTTAAATGGGGCAATAGGGCCTCATGGTCATATGCCGATACCTTGCGTAGCCGCCGCAGTGATGGGGGTCGACCATTGTGGCACATACTAGTCGCTCGCATCATCGCCGATGCTGCACTTCTCGCTTTCTTAATGCTCTGTCCATGGTGGCTCACCCTTGCACTGGCAATCATTTATTTTCTCGTATTTTCTTTACCAGCTGAAGCAGTCCTTACTATCATTGGCCTCGATATTGTCTCTGGCGGTGTGTACTTTGCTGCAGGAGCTATCATTGCATTGCCATTTCTTATCTGGATAAAAAGGAGAATTCGAGTCTAGAAGGCAGGAAAAGTACAGAACATGATCTGACCTTTTCCTTTTTACCTTTTACTTTATACTTACCTCTGTATGCCTTTCAGAAAACGCGGATGGTTGCGGTGGCGCAGGCGCTATGAAAATTCCCTCGATCCCGACGAGGTGCTTCTTGATGCAAGTAATTTTCCTGGTTTTAATACATCGCAATTTGAGGGGCGCCTCGAATTGCCTATTTCACGCCGCACCGGATGGACGGTCGTCATTGTCATTTGCCTTATCGTCACCGCTTTTTCGTGGCGATTATTTTTGCTGCAGGTAAAGGCCGGCCCTGTCTATGCTGAGCGAGCCGAAAACAATACCCTGCGTCACACTACTATTTTTGCCGAGCGTGGCATTATCAAAGATCGCAATGGCGTGCCTTTGGCCTGGAATGAAAGCAATCCTGATAATCCTGACTTTGCAAAGCGTGTCTACACGGATATTCCTGGCCTCTCGCATTTACTTGGCTATGTAAAATATCCATCAAAAGATACGTCCGGCGCATACTACTCTGAAGCGTATGAGCCAAAAGATGGCCTCGAGCTTTTTGCTGATGAAAAAATCACCGGCCATAATGGCGTCAAAATAGAGGAGACCAATGCCAAGGGGGAGACGGTTTCGCAAAATGTAGTTGAGGCGCCACGTGCCGGCGAAACACTGACCCTCTCTATTGATAGTGAATTGACCTCGGAACTCTATAAGGCCATGCAGGCGCTTTCGGCCAAAATCGGCTTTACCGGTGCGGCCGGCGCCCTTATGGATTTGCGTACAGGCGAAATCATAGCGCTCACTAGTTTCCCTGAATACGACAGCAATGTCTTCACTGAAGGAAAAGACACAAAAGGCATCAATGCCACTTTGGCGAATAAGCAGAATCCATTTCTGAATCGTTTTACGGATGGTTTGTATACGCCAGGTTCTATCGTGAAGCCATTTCTTGGTGTCGGCGCTCTCAATGAAGGGCTCATCACACCGCAGGATAAGATTTTGAGTACTGGCTCTATTAGTGTGCCCAATCCGTACGATCCTACAAAAAAATCCGTCTTCGTGGACTGGAAGGCACATGGATGGGTGGATTTGAAACGTGCTATCGCTGTATCTTCGAACGTCTATTTTTATGAAGTGGGCGGTGGATTTGAAGATCAGAAAGGCTTAGGTATTGGTCGTATAGAAAAATATCTGCGCCTTTTTGGTCTTGGCGAGCCGCTCTCTGATACGGAGACGGGCGGGTATCTGTCAGGGGTTGAGGGGGTTATTCCTAATCCTGAATGGAAAGCAAAAGTGTTTAATGGGGAAGCGTGGCGCCTTGGTGATACCTATCACACCGCTATTGGTCAGTATGGAGTGCAATTTACCCCTATTCAAATGCTTCGGGCAGTGGCTACCATTGCCGATGATGGGGTAATGCCGCATCTCACCCTCCTCAAGAAGGCGGTGGCAAGTAGTACCGATGCACGCCTCCATGATAGTAATAATGAGCCTCCTGTGGTGGCTTCAAAAACCGCAGAGAAAGTGCTCGACATTCCTATCGAACATTTCCGTTCGGTCAAAGAGGGTATGCGCCTTGGAGTGCTGGAAGGTATTGCGGTGGCACTCAATATTCCTGGTGTGCATTTTGCCGCCAAGACCGGAACGGCCGAAATCGATGCTGCAAAAAAATACGTGAACTCGTGGGTAATTGGATTTATGCCCTATGAATCGCCACGCTATGCATTCACTATGGTCATGGAGCGCGGTCCGTATTCAAATACCATCGGTGCCTCTTCTGTGGCGCGCACCTTCTTTGAGTGGATGACGGTCAATAAGTGGCAGATGTTCCAATAAGGTATAAGGTATAAGGTATAAGGTAATAGGTGTTAGGTAGTAGGGAATAGGTAGGGAAGTCCGACTGCACTCGGATGTCATGGCTGTAATACGGCTCTGTAGAGACTCGAAATAAAGTTATCCCTAGGGCTTTTTTATGACACTCTTTTGCACTTTACTCAAATACATCATTGGTGTATTATTTTGCGGTCAAGACAGAGACGGTTTACTAGAGAAACTCATTACTACAATATCAAAATACGAAGGTGATACGTCACCGTTCCTATTTTCTTTATTGTTTAATTTTTTGATTTTCATTTTTTCCATTTAATTTCCCAATAGCATGCCTGATCAAAAACACTATCTTACACAGGAAAAATTCGACGCTCTCACCAAAGAGCTCGACGTTTTGCGTAAAGACAAGCGCCGCGAAATCGCAGAAGAGCTTGAATATGCAAAGTCACTGGGAGATCTTTCAGAAAACGCTGAATACCATGAAGCCCGCGCCGCACAAGGTGAGCTTGAAGATCGCATCAATCAACTCGAAGCAACCCTTCGTCAGGCTATTATCGTGGCACATAAGGGTAAGCACGATACCGCTACTGTCGGTGCAACAGTGACGGTACGTCGCACTGGTGAGAGCAAGGATGTTGCGTACGCCATTGTTGGTACAGAAGAGGCTGATGTGGCTGCCCGCAAAATCTCCCTCCATTCAGCCTTCGGTGCTGCTATGGCAGGCAAGCGTAAGGGTGAACACTTCTCATTCGCAACCCCAAAGGGTAAAATGGAGTATACTATTGTGGCTATTGAGTAACGGCCGCCACAGACCTGTTATGCGCAAGGCCGGCGCATGCCGGTTTTTGCTTATCAATTAACGCATACAATATATGGCATCGATGGAAGAATTGCGCAGTGTCCGTATGGAAAAATTGAAGAAACTCCAGGAAGCTGGGGTGAATGCCTATCCTACACATACGGCACGCACTCATAGTGTGGCCGATGTCTTGGCGCATTTTGATGCATGGGCCGAAGGTGGCGCGGCACCACAGCAGGTCACCGTTGCTGGTCGTATTATGACCTTGCGTCCGCAAGGTGCTTTGACCTTCCTTCACCTCTTTGATGGAACAGGGCAGATGCAAGCTCTTTTGAAGAGCGATGAAATGGACGCTGCGCAATTTACTCTGTTTGATACCACCACTGATATTGGCGATTTTATTGAGCTGACCGGTGGTCTTTTCACCACAAAAAGAGGGGAGAAAACAGTCAAAGTGGCAACTTGGCGTATGCTCTCAAAGAGCCTCCGTCCTCTTCCTGAAAAATGGCATGGCCTCCAAGACATAGAAGAACGTTATCGCCGTCGTTATCTCGACCTCCTCATGTCACCTGAAGAGCGCGAGCGTTTTGCTTTGCGTTCACGTAGCGTGGCCCTCATTCGTCGTTTCTATGCTGAACAGGGATATATGGAAGTTGAGACACCACGCTTGCAAGTAGTTGCCGGTGGTGCCACTGCAAAGCCTTTCGTCACGCATCACAATGCCCTCGACACTGATTTTTATCTTACTATTGCCCAGGAGCTCTATCTCAAAATGCTTTTGGCTGGTGGTTACAATAAAGTCTTTGAAATCGGACGCAAATTCCGCAATGAAGGCATTGATGCGACGCATAATCCTGAATTTACCATGCTTGAATCAAATGAAGCATATGCGGATGCAGTCAGTCAGCGCGACTTTATTGAGCGCCTCTTCAAATTCCTCATACACGAATTGTTTGGCACCGATCGCCCAACCATTGCTGGGGTAGAGTATGATTTTGCGCATCCTTTTGCCGTCACCACTTTCTATGATTTGATTGCCGCCCATACTGACATTGCTGCTCCGGCCAAAGCAACAGTGAAGGACCTTACGGCGATAGCGACCAAGCTTGGAGTAAAAGTTGAGCCGCATGATACGCGCGATACCTTGCTCGATGCTATTTACAAGCGAGCATGTAGACCAAAGCTCGTTCAGCCTGTCTTTATTATCGACTATCCGGTCGAAATGAATCCTTTTGCAAAGCGCAAAGAAAATGATCCAACGCTCATCGATCGCTTCCAGCTCGTGGCCGGCGGTCTTGAATTGGTCAATGCTTTTGCTGAGCTCAATAACCCTATCGATCAAAAAGAGCGCTATCTTGAGCAGGACAAAAAGCGTGCCAGCGGCAATGAAGAAATTTCACCGTCCGATCGCGTCTATCTTGAGGCCATGGAATATGGCATGCCGCCAAATGGTGGCATTGGCATTGGCATTGATCGCCTCGCCATGTTCCTCACCGGCGCAAAAAACATCAAAGAAGTCATTCTCTTTCCAACACTGAAGCCAGATATGGAGAAGTAAGAGGTAATAGATAAGACGGGGAGAAAAACGTCGTCGTCCACACAAAGGGCGGCGATTTTTGTATTTCAGAGTTCAATACTTACATACCTACATACTTCCATACTTTCTAAAGATATCCACAGAAATAGGGCATTTTCTGTTGTGGTGTGGGATGAAGTGGTATAAAATATATACCAGATGGGAAAAGGTGGTAAATTAGAAAAAAATAAAAAATCCATGACTCATCGACTCCGAGTAGGTACAAAAAGAATAGTCGTGCGATGCGGCGGTTCGTCGTATGTTTTTGTGATGCGAACTATTTCTGCCCCGGTTCGCGCACATGCTCTCGTTCGACGCTCTTCTCGACGAGATGTAAATAAGTAATAAACGACCTACGCATATGTTCATTGGCGAATACATCCACGGTTTTGATGACAAGAACAGACTTTCCCTCCCTGTGCGTTTTCGCAAAGAGATGGGGAAGAGGGTGGTGATCACCCCCGGTCTCGATGGCTGTCTCTTCGTCTTCACTTTGAAACAGTGGTCGCTCATCGCTCGACGTCTCGGAGATTCATCGTTGCTCTCGGCGGACAATCGTAGTTTCAATCGTTATATGCTCGGTGGTGCACGCGAAGTCGATCTCGACAGTATCGGACGTATCTTGATTCCAGATGTTTTGAAGGAACGCGCTCATTTGGGCGCTAAGGCTGCCGTCATAGGTGTTGAAAGCCGAGTCGAAATTTGGAATGAGGATGCGTGGAAGGCATATAAGGCAAAGGTTGAGGCCGGCGCCGACCAGCTTGCCGAAAAGTTAGGTTCAGTGGGAGTCCTTTAGAACAGTAAAAAGTAAAAAGTAAAAGGTAAAGAGTTAGAAAAAAAGTTGAACAATATGCAGCAGCACATTTTAAAAAAATTCACAAAACATCATTTGTATCGCGGCTCATCTTCAGTGTTTTCGCTCTCGCTCCCGTTCTGACCTTTTACCTTTTACCTTTTACCTTATACTTTTTACTTTCCCCATGCATACAACCGTTCTTTTAAAAGAAACCATAGATAGCCTCGGCCTTGAGCGCATTTCGCTTAAGGAGCCAAAGATTGTCGTTGATGGCACCCTGAACAATGCAGGCCATACCGTGGAAATACTCCATCGATATGGAACAAACGTACGTTTGATTGGCATTGACCTCTCTGCTGCTGCCATTGCACGCGCCAATAAGCGTCTCGCTGAATTTCAGGCTCGCGGCGCACACATTGCCCTTCATCGTGAGAATTTCCGTAATGTCGACACCGTCCTTCGTGCAGAGAAAGTGGGGGATACCGACGTTCTTGCTGGCATGATTCTTGACCTTGGGGTGAGCTCAGAGGATTTGGAAATTTCCGGTCGCGGTTTCAGTTTCCAGAAAGATG
>CAZKGX010000010.1:1359-14728 GCA_964552645.1 uncultured Candidatus Saccharibacteria bacterium | reverse complement strand
CAAACAAAAAACCGAGCTCTCGCCCGGTCTTTTGTTTGATATTGCAATAGTGAGCGGCCCAAAGAAAACTAGCGCTTGCTCCATGAAGGAGACTTGCGGGCTTTCTTGTGACCGAACTTGCGGCGCTCCTTTGCGCGAGGATCACGCTTCAAATAGCCAGCCTGCTTGATAGCGGTGCGGAGTGAATGATCGTGCTCTACGTATGCGCGACCAAGAGCGTGACGCAAAGCCTCGGCATGACCATTGATGCCACCACCGTTGATAACAGCAGTGATTTTGAAGGTGCCTGCACCCTTCCACTTCTCCACTACCTGCATAGCAATAGTGCGGAGTACGTCAGTAGGAAAATAGGCATTGACCTCTTTGCCATTGATGAGCATGCTCATCTTTGAAGCAGGAGCAATGCGTACGCGAGCAATAGCTTCCTTGCGGCGGCCAACAGTCTCAATGTATTTGGTTGTGCTTGTTGCGGTAGACATTATAGTTTTAATTTTTGGCTCCAGGTTTCAGTCTCTCTCCCCTCTCGTTCTGACCTTTTACTTTTTACCCTTTACCTTTTACTTTTCTAGTTATTCTTTAACAATAAGATGCTTATCCATAATGGCGCGAAGCTTGTTTTTTGGCAACATGCCATAGACTGCCTCACGGAGAAGACCGCCAAATCCCTTCTTGCGGGTAATGTCATTCATATCTTCGTGGCGCAAGCCACCAGGAAAGCCCGAATAACGAGCATATTTGGTCTGTACGCGCTTCTTTGCGGTAAGGTCGAGCTTTGAGGCATTAATCACCTCTACGGTCACCTCAGGGGCAACGTTCTTTGCGAAGTCTACGCTGTTCTTGCCAATCAAAAGGGCTGCAGCAGCTGTGGCTACGCGACCGAGTTTCTTTCCTTGTGCATCAATAATGTGTTTCATAGAGGTTGGTGTATTTACTTAACGAAGCTGATATGCGCCATGTATGCACCGTCAGAAAGGCGACGTGGAAGCTTCGTAATGCGGGTATAGCCGCCAGGACGAGTCTTGAACTCAGCTGCCTTTTCAGCGAGAAGCTTTGCGCCTGTGATAGAAGCCAAGCCTGAAGCAACATGACGACGTGATGCAACGGTATCGGTCTTTGCCTTTGTGATGAGGCGCTCAATGTATGGGCGTACTTCCTTTGCCTTTTCTTCAGTCGTAATCATCTCACCCTTCTTGAGGAGGTTGAGTGCCAATGAACGAAGAAGCGCAGTGCGCTGGCGCTTGACTCTTCCGAATATTCTTCCTCGTTTATGATGCTTCATGGGATTAAGTAAAAAGTATAAAGTAAAAGGTAAAAAATGGATTATTCGCGGAGGGAAATGCCGTACTTGCCGAGCAATTTCTTGATTTCGACAACACCCTTGCTCCCAAGACCTTCAATGTCGAGGATGTCTTCCTCCTTCTTGCGAACAAGACCGCCCAAAGTGCGAATGTTTGCAGCGTTCAAGGCATTCATGGTGCGAGCAGAAAGATCAAGGGTATCAATGCGAGTCTTCAAGATCTCAGCATCAATGTCCTTGCGCTCCCCTTTCTTGTCTCCCTCAGCTTCTGCCTCGGTCTCATTGGCAAGAGCAATATCGGCAACCTCAGGAATTTCTTCTTCCTTGAAGCCAATAATAGCCTTCAACTGATGGATCATAATCTCAATAGACTTCTCAAGAGCCTCACGAGGAGTAATGGTGCCGTCGGTTTCGATGGCAAGCTTGATACGATTGAAGTCAGTGCGAGTACCGACACGCATATTCTCTACTTCGTAATTGGCGCGGCGGATAGGGCTAAAGATAGCATCGAGAGAAATGCTGCCAATATCAACACGCTCCTTCATAATGATTTCCTTTGGTACATAACCAAGACCACGCTCAACGGTCATTTCAATATCGAAGCTTGCACCCTTTTCGGTAACAGAAGCAATGTATTGCTCTGGATTCAAAATTTCAACTTGGCCAGGAACCTTAATGTCACCTGCCTTTACTTCCTTAGGGCCGCGTACAGAGATAGAAATAGTCTGAGGCTCTTCAGTAATGAGCTTAAGGCGAACCTTCTTCAAGTTAAGGAGAATAGCCACCACGTCTTCTTTGACGCCTGGAACAGTTGAGAATTCATGAGGAACGCCGGCAATCTTGACTGAAGTGATAGCAGCACCTGGCAACGATGACAAAATGATACGGCGCAATGAATTGCCGAGGGTGTGGCCATAGCCAGGATAAAGTCCGTCGATTTCGTAGACACCGACGGTGCCCTCCTCCTTCACGATCTTTGGCTTCGATGGAAGTATGATTGTTGAATCCATGGTTTTGTTTGAGTAAAAAATATAACCTAAATAATGGCGTATGGCAAGCGACGGCGCCCGCCAGGTCTCTATTAACGCTTATAAAACTCGATAATGGCAGTAAGGTCGAATTGATGTTCAGAAGGGATGTATTTCGGCATTGCAGCGATTTCTGCTTCACCCTTTTCTGCATTTGCCTTTATCCAGGCAGGAATGCTTGGGAGTGCAAGCTTCTCTCCGCTCTTTTCGAAGAGCTTTTTCTTTGCGCTTGCAGGGCGAATAGCAACTTTGTCACCCACCTTGAGGAGCATTGAAGGAATGGTTGAGCGAACGCCATTAACGGTCATGTGACCATGAGATGCAATCTGACGAGCAAACTGGCGTGAGTTTGCAAGGCCAAGGCGGTAAATAACGTTGTCGAGGCGTGTCTCGAAGAACTGATAGAGTTGCTCTTCGGCTGACATTTTCTTTTGATCGATAGCGGCCTCTACGTAGTTATTGAACTGGCGACCAGGAACGCCGTAGGTAAAGCGGGCCTTCTGCTTCTCAAGAAGCTGTGCACCGTACTCGCTGCGTGAGCGCTGCTTTGGAGCTGACTTCTCTTTGCGAGAAAGCCATGCTGAATACTTGGCAGTCTGAGTCTTATCGAAGACTCCAACACCGAGACGACGAGCTTTTTTGTAGCGTGGGCCGATTTTCATAGAAGTAATTTAGAAAGTAAAAAGTATAAGGTAAAAAGTGAATTAGACGCGACGTGGTTTCTTTGGGCGTGGACCGTTGTGCGGCACTGGGGTAACGTCCTTGATTGAATTGATAGTAATGCCTTTTGACACAAAACCACGAATCGCTGATTCGCGGCCTGAACCGACACCTGAGACAACAACGTCAATTTCCTTAAGACCCATAGGCTGTACCTTTGCAGCAAGGGTCTCACCAACCTTAGCGGCTGCAAAAGGAGTACCCTTCTTGGCGCCCTTAAAGCCAAGTGCACCACTTGATGACCATGCAATGATGCCACCCTTCTTATCGGTGACAGAAACGAGGGTGTTGTTGTAGGTTGAGCGAACGTACAAAATACCAGTGTCGAGGCGAAGCTTTGACTTCTTGGCTGCTGCTGGAGCGGCGGCGTCTTTTGTTTCAGCTGCTGCAGGTGCATCAGCTACAGGAGCAGTTTTCTTGCTCTTTACTTCCTTGTCAGCGATTTTTTTGCTTTCAGTTGCCATGGTGTTGTTTTACTTTTTCTGTTACTTCTTATCTACAGTGCGGCGACCAGAACCCATAGTCTTACGTGAGTTACCACGGACGCTACGTGAATTTGTCTTTGTGCGCTGACCACGGACAGGAAGACGGCGGGTGTGACGAACGCCACGGTATGCCTTGATATCCTTGAGACGCTTAATGTTCTGAGAAACGGTGCGGCGAAGATCACCTTCAATTTCAATCTTCTCAACTTCAGTACGAATGCGGTTTTCCTCGTCGAGGCTAATATCCTTTGCCTTCTTTGCAGGGTCGACTTTCGCGTCGGTCAAAAGCTTCTTCGCCATAGAACGGCCAATACCATATATAGAAAGGAGGGCGAATTCAATCTTCTTATTGTCAGGCAGTGTAATACCGGCGATACGCATAGGATTAAAAGTAAATGGTAAAAGGTAAAAAGTAAGAGGTGAGGTACATAAATAAACTAGCCCTGACGCTGTTTGTGGCGAGGGTTTGATTTGCAGACAATATAGACGTAGCCCTTACGGCGTACGACTTTGCACTGCGCGCAGACTTTTTTGACTGATGCTTTTACTCTCATTTGATAACTCGCATTTATACTTACATTCGCTTAGTAATTCTGCCTTTGCCACCATATGGGTCGAGTTCAACAACGACCTTGTCTCCGATGAGAACACGAATGCGATTCAATCGCATCTTGCCTGCCAGATACGCTAAGATTTCTTGATCTTGGCCTTCCAGCTTCACCTTGAACAAAGTGTTCGGTAGTGCTTCCTGCACTACCCCAATGGCGCTTGCAATGTTTTTGTTATTGCTCATTTGTAAAGCAGCGTGCTTCAATCTAGCAAAAAGACGGCAATAGGTCAAGGGGATAACAGCCTCCCTTAGAGAGACAACTTCCCTTTTGGAGTGTCTTAGCCTGTATGTGCTGCCGTATCTGAGGCATTTGAACTTTCTGGGGTTGAACTGCTATCACCGCCGCCATTGATTTCAGTGCTAGGAATAGGGCTCTCTGGGGCCGTATTTGAGGATTTTGCTTCAGAGGATACACCTTCTGGTAGCGCCTCATAGACACGGATCTTTGAAGGGTCGACGGGGAAGCTTGTCTTCCAGAACGGACGTATAACTGCTTCAGCAGATTCGATTTGTGGGAATTCAGTAAGCAATTCTTTTACTTTTGATTCACCCTGCCCTTTCAAGAAATCGACAATCTTTTGCTGGTCATAGGTTGAGATAAAGGTCGCACTGCCGTTTAAGGTCACGGTGATAACGTCGGTGTCGCTGATGCGATTGCGATCTTTATTGTTAATGCGAGCAGTGACATTTGACCAATCAAGAATATTGATGCCGCTCCCATCGTAATTGTCGAGTGTGGCGCTCGCAAGTGCCTTGGCCAAAATATCTTTATTGAAAATCACCCCATCAAGGTATGCCTTCTGTTTTATGAGTGCACTCTGGTCGGTACCGGCTTCCTGGGTAATAGGCTCAAAGACCGGAGGGAATGAACCGCGGAAAAAGATGTATTTGTCTGGGGTTTGAGCTTCTATTTCTTTGTAAATCTGATCGGTAAGCTCGGCAGTAAGCTCTTCCTGAACGGTGGCGAGCTTTGCAGGGTCAATAATCTTGGTCATACCCTTAGCGCCACCAGTCATGGCGGTCTTTGAGCGAGCATAAATGTTCTTGAAGCGGCCGGCATCGGTCTTGAAGCCAGGAATAGTGAAGTCAGTGAGGCCGATATTGAAGTTTGTCCCTGATTCATCGGCAAAGACAATGGCTTCGATGCTGCCAGGAACGGTGCCTTTTTTGCCAGGAACCGTCACTGAGTCGCGTATACGATAAATCTTCCCATCTGCGGTTTCAAAGCGAGTGTTCTTGATCAGGCGCTGTGTGCCGCTTGTGTAATTGTTATAAATGACAATCTTGCCACTTGCCTTGCGCTCAACGTACTCTTCGCCGGTAGCCTCAACTTTCTTGCCCGCTTCTCTTGTAATGGCAATTCTCTGGAAAGGAATGGATGTTGAAAGGACGGTAGCACTTGCCGATGCTGTTTTATTGGCGGCAGTGAGAACGGTATTGATAGGATGCTTTTCACGACGAGCAACAACGGCCACTGCAGCACCACCCCAATAGGTCATAGCTGCAATACCAAGCACAATTACAGAGGCAAAGACAATGCCCCAAATTGCATATTTACGGCCGCGGTTTTGGTCTTGTTCCATAAAATCATCAAAAAATTTTGAGCTATCTTTGACTGAAGCGTCACCGTTATCATCTGTTCTGTCATTTCTATTGCGCAGATTGAGGCGGCCCTCGCTTTCATCTTCTATTGATTCATCTTCGCTAGCGCGATTGTGTGTCGGAATACGAACGGTATTTTCTTCATCGTCCTGGCGCGCATAAATAGCCCGTCCTTCATTGCGGTCACGACGGGTAGGCTCTTCTGCCAAGGCACCTAAGGCGCGCTGACTGTCTGTCTCTCCCTCTTCATCGCGAGGCGAAGCAGTGCGCTTTTTGAGTGGAGGTAATTTAATATCTTCAAAATATTCTCTTCCCATGCGGCTAGTATAACAGATTATTAATGAAACAATGAAAAATAATGTTGATAAGAGGCCTATTTCCCTTTCGACTGATCAAGAAAATGTGCCAATGCATACATGGTGGCTTCACCTTTAAGTGATGCCACTCCAATGCTGGTCAAAAATGCTTCGTCAATTTTTACGGGCACGCATGGACAGTGAATGCTGCCAAATGATACGCAATCCCCTTCTCGCAACATTGCATCCCAAAAGGTGAGGAATGGTTCTTCGCCTCGAATAAAAATGCTTGTGGGCAAAAAGAATTGCTCAGACATTTGTTTCTGCGCAGCATCAAAATACTCCTTCCATTTCTGGCCGATTTTGAAGCGCGCCGCTTCTAGTTTGAGTGTTGATTCAGGCTGCATTTTTCCTTCCTGTTCAAGACGGCACATAGAAAGGGCAACTTCCTCAGTGGTATTGAGTGCTTTCTTTACCTCATCAAGGCAATGCTTTGAGCCGAACGGCACCGTAATGGTCTCACGCAACACACCTTTTTTGATTATGCCAATATCAGTGACAATATTACCCACATCAATAAGGAGATAATCATGGGCTGCCGGATCAAGGGCACGAATGACGGAATAGACTGATACAGGGGTCGTATGCCAATAAATAGTGTGTGCAGCATGGTGCTTATGAAGAGCTGCTTCGACTTTTTCTATAATCTCTGTTCCGGCGACGCTTTCATATATAGTGGCAGAAATGGTTTGCGCATGGGTGGTGGCTGGCACGTCTTGCACCTCATAGCCATTGTAGGTCAATGCCATTATTTTCTTTTCAATGACAGAGAGTGCTTTATTAAAAAAATTTTCAAATATACCTAATGTATAATTAAAAATACGACCATCTGGCCCTGCAAATAAACTTTCAATAAACGCTCGGGTATCAGCTTCAACTAAATTTTCCACAAAAGAAGGAGTGATTTTTTCTGGCTTGGCAGCAGCATAACTTATGGTGCGCGTCTGAGAAATAAACCATGGCGAACTCAAAAAACAATGAGCCGTATGGATGCGCATTTTGACTTTCTTTTGCAGCTCTTCAAGAGCTTTGGAGAGCGTGTTTGAGAGAATAGCGAGCACTTTCTTTTCATCGGTCTCGCTCTGAACGCGAATTTTTTCGGAGGTCATTGCCACAATGCGGCTTATATCACTGCGACGCGTATCAACAACAGCGGTGCGAATGCCATCGCCCGATAGCCACACCATAACAAAAAGCTCATCGTCATGCCGATGGAAGAGAGACATAGCTCAAGTATAAAGTAAAAGGTAAAAAGTAAAAGGTAAAAGGTTATGAAAGCGTGGCCTTGATGCGGCGCACACCTGCAGAGACCGCCTCTTCTTTTGCGATTTTGAATGTACCGAGGAGACCAGTATGTTCAACGTGAGGGCCGCCACAGAATTCCTTTGAGAAGGCACCTGCGATACCGGCGGCTTCTTCGCCAATATAGTAGACACTGACTTGATCGGCGTATTTTTCGCCGAAGAAGTGGAGGGCGCCGGTCTTTTCGGCTTCTTCTTTTGGAAGCACTACTTTACGAACCGGAAGGTCATTCTCAATTTTCTTATTAACTAGGGTTTCGACAGCCCTTTTTTCTTCATCGGTCATTTTTCCAGTATGGGCAAAATCAAAGCGTAGGCGCTCAGGGGTGATATTTGAGCCGCGCTGCTCGACATGTGTGCCGAGGACTTGGCGCAAGGCCTGGTGGAGCAAGTGCGTGGCCGTGTGATATTTGACGGACATCTCTGAGGTATCACCAAGGCCGCCCTTGAACTTTTGTTCAGAGCCCGAACGAGAAAGAGCCTGATGCTCGGCATAGTGCTTTTCATAATCAGCGCGATCTACGCCGAGACCATGCTCTTTTGCCATTTCAACGGTCATTTCAATAGGAAAACCGTAGGTAGAAAAGAGGGCGAAAGCGTCTTTGCCGGAGATTTGTTTGCTTTCGGTGGCGCCTTTTATTAATTTTTCAAATTCATGCACGCCATGCTTAATGGTTTTGACGAAACGATCATTTTCCTCGCTAATAGCGGTCAATATCTCCCCTGCTTTGAGGTCAATTTCAGGATAGGCACCATCGTAGGTGGCGCGTACAGCATCGATAAGGGTGCGAATCTGCTCTGCAGTGAGGCTCTTAGTGGTCGTTTTGAAAATAGCGCGGCGCAATAAGCGGCGAAGAATGTATCCTTGATCGCTATTTGATGGACGCACGCCATCGCCAATCAAAAATGTAGCTGAACGAATGTGATCAGAGACAATGCGGGCATCGCGTTCATTTGCAGTGATAGTGCGCGCCACGGTCATAATGCGGCTAAAGAGATCAGTATCAAAAATACTTGGCACTCCCTGCAAAATGGCAGCAATACGCTCCAAACCGGCACCTGTATCGACATTATTTTTCTTGAGTTTTCCGACAATGGCGCCGTCCTTCTTTTCATATTGCATGAAGACATCGTTCCAAATCTCAACAACTTTCTGCGTATCATCGGCCTTCATGTATTCTTCTTTGGTCAAATCACCAAGGCCTGCCTCGGTCACATCGTAGAACATTTCAGTACAAGGACCGGTTGGGCCTGTCCATGTATCCTTCCCTTTTACTGCAGGCCACCAGTTCGTATCAGCGCCTTTAAAGTAAATACGATGCTCAGGCACCCCTACCTGCTTCCAGATTTTGAATGATTCATCATCGCGTGGCACGCCAGCTTTTTCATCACCTTCAAAAACAGTGACGTAGAGGCGCTGTGGATCAAGACCAAGCCCTTCGTCTTTGCTAAAGAGGAATTCATAGCTCCAGCGTATAGCCTCTTCTTTGAAATAACTTCCCAGAGACCAATTGCCAAGCATTTCGAAGAAGGTGGCATGTGTATTGTCGCCAATATCGTCAATATCGGTGGTGCGCACGCATTTCTGCGCATCGGCAAGCTTATCGCCACCAGGATGCGGCTCACCCATAAGATACGGCACAAGAGGCTGCATACCAGCAGTATTGAAGAGCACCGTCGGATCATTTTCCGGCACAAGAGGTGCCGACTTCAAAATGGCATGGCCACGTTTGCGGAAAAAGTCCAAAAAACGGGAGCGAATTTGGGTTGATTTCATGGGCCTTACTGTAGCAGAAATTCCGGCCTTATGAAAGTGGGCACTCTCTTTGTCTTAGTGTTGTCTACGTGCGCCTAGCGATAGAGGCCGGGATTGATTTTCTGGAGGATGCTCTGGTATACGCTGGCAGAGAATGCCTCATCAGATACGAAGGAAGTGGTTGTCGCTGTTGCAGAGCTTGAACTTGCTGATGATGCTGGCTGCGGTATGAGGTTGGTGACCGGTGGATAGATGCGATTACCCTTCAATACGCGCAGTATAGCCTCCTTGTCTGAAGATGAAATTGTGCCATCACGATTGACGTCAAGCTCATCGATAAATGCAGGGTCAGCCTTGGTCTTGCCGATCTGGGAATCGAGGATTTTTGTAATGCGCTTATAGATAAGGTCAAAGACAGCATCACTTGTATTGCGAACGATACGAATAAGATTTGTATCGGCTAAATCGACACGGTTGTCATTGTTGACGTCAAAATCAGTTTCAGTTGGAAGATTCAAGAATGTGCGTGGACGATTGCGGGCCGCTTGCTCGAGATACCATAAAACCTCATCGTCGTTGTATGGACGCACTGTTGGGGTTGATTCCTCGATTTTAAATAGAAAACCATTACTTCCATTCTTCTGATTATTGAGAATAACTTCGTATGGACCAGCAGGAAGAGTTGTTGGTACAGTAACAACTAAGTCAGTTTCTATGGTCGCCACTCCACTGTAGATGCCTACTACGCCTGTATTTTGATTTTTGAATAAGACTGTATTTGCTCCAAATGTGTTGAAGCGTGAGCCGGTGATGGTTATGGTGCCGCCAGCCTTACTTGAGGCCGGATTAATAAGAACAATACGAGGTGACTCTGTGACTACTGATGGTGATGCTGGCGCGCTCGGTGGTACAACGATGGTTGGTGTTGTGTATGACACCGGTGGTTTTGTAGACGGATCAATCGGCATTGGGGGTTTTGGTGTCGGTTGGTCAATTACATTTTTCTTGTAGATATTGACATCAGAGCTCTCTCCGGTGGTTGTACTACAACTCAATTCTTTTATCTTTCCGCGCGTGAGAGGTCCTACATAGCCGGTTTGTGCGAAACCATATGCGCGTTGGATTTTCTTTGCGGCGGCAAAAGTCAGTACTCCAAAGTAACCAGTTGGAACTCCGCCCATATATCCTTGCGAAATAAGATAATCCTGCAACTGAGATACTTGTCCGTCAGTTTTCGCATCGGTGTCTTTGTAGCGAAGGTTTAAGGTGAGGTCGACACAGGCATTTGCCGTGGTGCCCTGAGGATCAATATCTGCAGGCTGCGTCGCATTTTCTGCACGCACCTGCGCCGCACCGCCCCATGTTCCCAACGTCACACAGATGGCAATGAGTATAAAAAACCTAAAAGCGTATTTCATTTGAAATAATATGGTAATAAAAAATAAAAAGAGTCGAAGACAAAAGAACCATCCTGTGCCATAAGTATCCCACTTCGCTCATTATATACAAGGAAAAAGGCCGCGAGTGTTAATCGCGGCCTAGGAGGGCATGTGCCGATGCAAAAAGTGGTGAGGCAGAGATCCACCCCGAAAGGACCTGTGGCTACAGAGCCGCCAGCGTTTCTGCATAGAGGGGTCCAGTGTGTCCCCCACTTCTCCCACGTAGTATTATAGCACATAAATATATAAAGTCAATACAGAAGCAGCCTCGCATGTACGCGGATCCTATAAAATCCCCAGTGCTCATCCCTTGAAAATACAGTTATTTTTACTATCATAATGGCATGCGAACACTCCTTAACGCTCTTTTTGGTTTGACTGCACTGGCTGCTTTGGGCGGCGTCTTTTTGCTAGGCAATCAATTAGAAAAAACAAAGATGAGCCTGGCCACGGCCAATGCTACCCTGGCGGCCATTACCGAAAGCACGGTGGCAGACCACAATACCCTGACCACCACCACAAAAAACCTTGCCGATCTCAAGGAGTCTTTCAATCGCATGAATGTGGTGCGAAAGTCGCAGGATGAATTGCTTACCCAGGCCGTGGCAAAAACCTCCCCCGCTGTCGTGTCCATTGTCATTTCAAAACTAGTGCAGCAGCTTGAGGTGACCTATGAGAATCCATTTGCCAATGATCCGTTTTTTGGCAATTTGAATATACGCGTGCCTGTGTATAGGCAAAAAGGTACGGCCGAGCAGCAGAAAGTGGGCGCCGGCAGTGGTTTTATTATCCGCTCTGACGGCTATATCATTACCAATAAGCATGTGGTGGCTGATCAAAACGCTGATTATACCGTCCTTCTCTCGGATGGGAGCCAGAAAAAAGGCACGGTCGTCTATCGTGACCCTACCAATGACTTTGCTTTAGTCAAAATCACTCCGACGGTCGGTAAAAAGCTGCCGGTCATTGCTCTGGCTGACTCTTCGACGCTGAAACTCGGTCAAAGTGTGGTGGCTATTGGCAATGCCCTCGGTGAATATAACAATTCTGTATCGGTGGGCATTATTTCGGGCTTGAATCGCACTATTGATGCAAGTGATAGTAGTGGAAGCGTGGAGCGCCTCACCGGAGTAATTCAGACAGATGCAGCTATCAATCCAGGCAATTCAGGCGGCCCTCTCCTTAACCTCGACGGTGAAGCGGTCGGCGTGAATGTTGCGACTGTAACCGGCTCAAGCAATATTAGTTTCTCTATTCCAGTCAATGCTATAAAAGCAAAGATTGAGAGTTTGATAAAATAAAAATAAAATAGAAGTGAAGAAGTTGAGGGAGCGCCTCTCCTTATTCTCTCGTCTCGCCTTCTTCATTTACATGTTTCCACACTTTCATACCCACATACTTCCATAGTTACATACTTTCTCTAACGGCACGCTCTAATTCTTCAAGGTCATTTTCTATGCGGGCAAGTGCATTGCGATAAAATTCTGGATTGCGCACATCGATACCTGCCGCTGCGAAGATATTTTCTGGGGAATCACTGCCACCGGCCTTGAGGAAGGTGATGACATTTTCCTTGAAGGCCGGATTTTCTTGATAGCGGCTATAGAGTTCACGGGAAATGAGCTCGCCGAAGGCATAGGAATAAACATAGAAGAATTCACGAATATGTGACCAATTCACAAAGAAATAGCCGTCTTCTTCGGTTAATTGTACGGTCGGCCCAAGATATGATGACATAGCAGCATTGTGGAGCTCGCCGATGCGTGCGGCAGAGGCAAAGCCGGTGCTGCGTATTTCTTTGTGCAAAGAAAGTTCAAATTCAAAGCATGCAACCTGGCGGAATACGGTGGAAATGCTGTCCTGCAATTGATCGTGGAGGAAAATGATGCGATCTTTTGGCTGCAAAGTGGCGGCAATGCGCTTGGCCATTATGTTCTCAAAGAAGGTGCTTGCCACCTCGGCTGCGGCAATTGAATAGTATTGATACATAATAGGCTGCGTACGCGACAATTCGCTGTGGAAGGCATGTCCCATTTCATGGGCCAAGGTCAGCGCATCACGGGCCTTTCCTTGGTAATTGAGCAATACCATGACGGGGCAATTGTGCACCGATGAACAGAAGGCCCCGCTGCGCTTCCCTTTTCGTGGAAAGGCATCAATGCGCCCCTCTTTGAGAGTGGCATCAAAGCGCTTGGCAAAATCAGGATCGAAATCGAGCAGTGAGGCATGGAATCCTTCAACGGCCGCGTTAAAGGACACACTTTGCTTGCCAATACTCCCCACTGAAGCGGCACGATCAGCGTAGGTGAGGTGTTTTTCTTTAAGCATTTTTGCCTTGAGGGCATAGAAACGATGCGCAATGTGATAGTGTGCACGAACAAGCTCGACTACCGTACGGGCTGTCGATTCTTCATTTTCATAGGCCATAACGGTGGCAGAAAATGGTTCTTTATAGCCGCGCAATTCATCAGTGATTTTTTTGGTATTAAAAATAGAATTAATTTCAGCTTCAGCAAAAAGTGAAATCTCTTTGACCTTACTGAATGCAAGACGGTGGAGGGCGCGACGAGACGCTGTATCTACAATGCCCGGCACCATTTCTATGGCCTGCGTCACGGGCAGCTCCTTCCCTTCCCACATTATAGTAGCGCGCTGCAATTGCTTCTCCGCACCTGATGACCAATCGCTATGGAGTGATCCTGAAAGCAGGTTGAGGAGCTTCTCTTCTTTTTGGGAGAGGTCATGCGCCGCACGGTCAAAGGTCACCTTAAGGAG
>CAZKGX010000010.1:0-1349 GCA_964552645.1 uncultured Candidatus Saccharibacteria bacterium | reverse complement strand
GCGGAATCTCGCCAAGCGTAAGGCCGAAGAAGACAATTTCATTTGCCGCCTTAGTCAGGCGATTGCTGAGCGTCGTTAATTGCCCTTTGGCAAGGGTATCTTCTGAATCGAGCTCAGCTAGATAAGCAAAATACATGACCGGCTTCCAGCCGCCGACTACATTTTCTAATGCTTCCCAGTCCTTGAGGATAGCAATGAGCGCCGTATACGGAGGCTTTCCCAATTCCGCAGCCTTTATGTGATTCCATTTTTTAGCAAATGCCTCAAATGCTGCAATTATTGTCTCCACATCCTTTTCAATGCGCGGCTCTTTGGGCGAATCATAAAAAAGCGTCATATCCCACTCTGTTTTATATGATTCAGGCTTTTGTTGCTTTTGTTTGTCTGCGGTTTTCTGCTTTATCGGCTTTGCTTTGTGTGGCATGGGAGAGTGGTGATGAAGAAATGATTGTATAAAATGATGCAAAAGGGCTAAAAGAGGCGTGCTGTCCCATCATCTGGCGCTGCTGTCTCTTTCTTTTTACTATGACCGCGCTTTTTTGCAAGCGGTGCTGCGGTGGCGGCAGTAGGTCGAGGTGCGTCTCCATCGGAAGCACCTTCTTTATTTTTATTTGAAGGCGAAGGAGTGGCCGGCGCACTTTTCTGTTTCTGCTCCTCTGTAGCCTCAGCGGCGGCGCGGCGGTATTTACAATAATCACATGTATCAGCGGGGGCAGGTACGCGATCATCCATAAGGCAGGCACGAGCACGAGCAAGTGTAGGAGGAATCCAATCGGTCGAGCCTGTATAGGGAATAATTTTTATATCAAATTCAAGGCGAGCGTCGAATGCTTCGCGATCGCGCAGGCCATTTGCATATACGAAATAGCCCGTAGCATTGACTTTACATCCATTCTGCCGCAACAGCCATTGATAGACTTCCATTTGGCGCTTATATCCATCTTGCCATTCAGCGTCGAGGTTAACCTCGCCGTCTTTGCTGGTGGCCTTATAGTCGACAACAATGAGCTCTCCCTCTGGATTAACCCAAATATCATCGACGGCGCCAAATACAAGAAAGCCGCTTGGCGCATGGACATGTTGCACGCCCGTAAAATTCTCACGCCAATCGCTTAGCTTGGCATGCATATAGGGCACAGCGTCAATACCGTACTGCTTCATGAGCGGATGCGTTGAACTTGCCACGCGATGAGCATCGAACTCTTTTTTGAGCAATGTGTCGACGGCGCTATTTAAATTAAAAGGAAAACCAGGCGGTCGCCCTACACCAAGCCTGCGATCAAGGTAAAAGCAGCGCGGACATTCAGTGAAGAGGTCGATTTTTGAACGCGACAATTTGAACGGCGCCT
>CAZKGX010000009.1:262-16258 GCA_964552645.1 uncultured Candidatus Saccharibacteria bacterium | reverse complement strand
GCCATGCTGCCATATACGTTTATTTTTATCGGTAAGTCAGGTGGGGGAAAGGGAACACAGGCAAATATGATGGCGGATTTCTTGAAGAATCATAAGCCAGAAAGCACGGTGTTTCGCCTTGAGACAGGTGCTCGTTTTCGTGAATACATAAAACAATCAAGCTATTCGGCCGGTCTCTCTAGAGATATTTACAGCGCAGGCAAATTGCAGCCTGAATTTCTTTCTATTCACATGTGGGCTACTGAGTTTATGGAAAAAGTGCAGCCCAATCAACACTTTTTGATTGATGGTAGTCCGCGTCGATTGCCGGAAGCAATTGCTCTTGAGACTGCACTCGATTTTTATGGGCGACTTCCAAAACATATTGGATGGAAGCCACACGATGAAGAAGTGGTAGATGCAACAGTGGGGAAGCCGGATAAGCCATACATTGTGTTTTTGGATGTTTCAGATGAAGAAGTAATACGCCGCATGCATGCGAGAAAGCGCATGGACGATAATCCGAAGGACATTGCAATACGATTGAAATGGTTTGAATCTGATGTGATGCCGACCGTCCGCTATTATCGCGGTTCACCTGAAAAATATCATTTTTTGCATATTAATGCCGAGCAGGCTCCTGAACAAATACAATCAGATATTATCCGCAAAGTATTTGGCATGACCTATGTGCCACCGGCACAGCCCTTGCTTGATTAAGCTGCTATAGAGCCACGGTAGAGAAGGGGTGCATAAGAAAGTGGCGCAGAGCCTCGAAGTGTAGTATCGTGCAAGGATGCGTGAAAGCATGGTCAAAACCAAAGAAGATATAGCCATCTTGCGTGAAGGCGGCAGGCGACATGCGGCTATTTTGCGTGATTTGGCTGCGGCGGTACGGCCTGGCATGAGTACCGGCGAGCTTGATGATATGACCGCTCTCCTTATAGAAAAATACAGCGCAGGAGACAAAGATACGTCTGCATTTCTTGGCTATCAGCCCGAAGGTGCTTCATATCCTTTTCCGGGCAATTTGTGTATTTCAGTCAATGAAGAAGTGATTCACGGTATACCAAATGATGAGAAGGTGCTTGCAGTGGGTGATGTGCTCACTCTTGATATCGGTCTTTGTCATAAAGGACTCTATACCGACGCTGCAGTGACTATTATTGTTGGTGGTCCTGAAGCAGGTGATGCAAAAGCGAAGGCTCTCCTTGATGCAACAAAACGCGCTTTGAATGCCGGTGTGAAGGCGGCCAAGGGTGGTGGTCGCATTGGTGACATTGGCTATGCTATTGAGAAAGTGGCCCGCGAAGAAGGTTTTTCTATCGCCGATGATTTGGCGGGGCATGGGGTGGGGTATGCACAACACGAAGATCCTTTTGTGCCGAATACTGGTACTCGCGGAAAAGGACCACTCCTTGAGCCTGGTATGGTGCTCGCTATTGAACCTATTTTCTGTGAAGGAACTGGTCATGTTGTCCTTTTGGATGATGATTATACGTATCGCACTGCCGATAAAAAGCGCGCCGCTCATTTTGAACATACGGTAGTGATTACTGAAAAGGGGGCAGAGGTGCTGGTGTAAAAGAGGCCGTGCCGTCTATTTCTATAGATGGAGGTATTTATACGTAGAGGTAAAAAGAGACCAGATGTATAATGGGGTTGCTTTTTCCTTAAGCTGTTTCATTTAGGAGCATGGAACTTCAACCTCAAAAAAACACGGTTCCCAATCTTCTTGCAAGCACCGAGCAGGAGGCTGCGTATTTGCGTGAGCGTGCTGAAGCGAAGACAAAGGAGCTTGAGGCCCGTGGCGAAAAGCCAATGACTGAGGCGGTGCTTACTGCTGAGGTGAAGCACTATGCTGATCAGCCGCACCAGGAAGTGATTGATCCAAAGACGGCATTGGTGCCTGAGCGTGTTGAGGAAATCGTGCTCGCCCTTGCTCCTGAAAGTCATGATGAAAAAATGGCAGAGCTCCTCTCTGTCATGCAAAAGTCAGGCATAAAAAATGCAATGCGTGTGGCGCACGATCTTGGTATTCCGCATTTGGAGGATGATTTCCATCGTTTCCTTGTGCAGTATTTGAAATCGGGATATCCAGCCAAAAACATTCCAGAAAAAACAGCGGCAGGAAAAGCTTTGCAAATGACTTTGTTTGAAATATCGTTGCCGGCCGGTGATGGGGGAGAGCAACCAAAGCCGCTCAAGGAGGTGTTGTCGCTTATGGATCAGTTTTATGCCGGCATGCTCTCACTCTCCGCTGCTCGTGCGCAAGCTGGCAAAAACATTGGCAATCCAAAATACGCGCCGGGTTATTTTTCTATTGAAATTGCCGTATCAAACAATAGCGATCAATTTATCTTCTATGTGACGGTGCCTGATTATGCCAAGGATCTTTTTGAGAAGCAGGCCCTAGCCATTTTCCATAATGCTCACATCACACCATGGACGAATGATTATAATATCTTTAATTACAATGGTGAGTCTGCCTGTTCGGTGGCCACGTTGAAGCAGCCATCTGCTTTGCCCATAAAGCTCTATGAGCAATTTGATCACGATCCGCTCAATGTCCTTTTGAATAGTTTTTCTAAAATCCAAAAAGAGGGTGAGGGTGCGGCAATGCAATTTATTATCCATCCATCGCCGGACGATCATTATCCCGATTTGTGGCGCGCTGCGATTGAGCGTCTTGAAAAAGGAGAGAAGATGGCAGATGTATTGAAGAGCCAGCCAAAGGGTTTTTGGAGCCATATGGGCATGATTGTGAAGGAGACCTTGGTCGGACCTGGCGCTGCGGCAGCAAAGAAAAAACAAAAAGAGGCTGAGGCTGCAGGTGCGCCAAAAGAGCCGGTAAAGGTGGATCAAATGGCTATAGAAGCGGTGCGCCTAAAGACCGCCCAGCCCATCGCTTTGGTCAATGTGCGCCTTATCGCATCCGCTGCGTACAAGTCGCGCGCAGAGGCTATTTTGAGCGATATGGAGGCCACATTTAATCAATTTGAAGATGCGCAGCGAAACAAAATTGTGTTCGGGCGCAAAGATGGCCGCCGCCTTGCCACCGAAATGGAAGCATTCACCTACCGCCTTTTCGATGCCAATGAAGCTTTGCCACTCAATATCCGTGAGATTACGACGCTCGTGCATTTCCCAATGACCGTAGCGAAGGGTGCGCCGCAACTAAAAACAGTTCGTGCGACGACGGCACCAGCACCTATAAATATACCGGCAGAGGGTCTTTTCCTTGGTGTGAATGATCATCGCGGACAGGAGAAGCAGGTCTTTATGTCGCCTGAGGATCGCTTGCGCCATATGTATGTCATCGGTCAAACCGGTACTGGTAAGACAACACTTTTGAAGACGATGATTATCCAGGATATCCTTGCGGGGCAGGGCGCCTGTTTTATCGATCCACATGGCAGCGATGTGGAGGATATTTTGGCTCATATTCCTGAGAATCGCTACGAGGATGTCATTTACTTTGATCCAGCCTATACAGAGCGTCCTATGGCGCTCAATATGCTCGAATACGATCCGCGTTTTCCTGAACAGAAGACCTTTGTGGTCAATGAAATGCTCTCTATTTTCAATAAATTGTTTGATATGAAAACGGCGGGTGGTCCTATGTTTGAGCAATACTTCCGCAATGCCGTGCTTTTGACCATAGAAGATCCAGAGACGGGCAGCACGCTCCTTGATGTTTCGCGCGTCTTATCGAATAAGCAGTATCGCGAGCTCAAGCTTTCAAAATGTAAAAATCCAATCGTGACGCAGTTCTGGCGCGAGGTGGCCGAAAAGGCGGGTGGCGAAGCATCGCTCCAAAACATCGTGCCATATATCGTGAGTAAGTTCGACAACTTTTTGGCCAATGACATTATGCGTCCGGTCATTGCCCAGGAAAAGTCGAGCTTCAATTTCCGCGAAATTATGGATGGGCGCAAGATTCTTTTGGTCAATCTCTCAAAGGGTCGTCTCGGCGATATTAATGCCAATCTCATCGGTCTCATTTTGGTCGGCAAGATATTGATGGCTGCCTTGTCGCGCGTCGATGCAATAGGGAAGGATATGCCGCCATTCTATTTGTATATCGATGAATTCCAGAATGTGACCACGGATTCCATTGCCACTATTTTGTCGGAGGCGCGCAAGTATAAGCTTTCACTCACTATAGCGCATCAGTTTATTGCCCAGATTCAGGATTCTATTCGCGATGCAGTCTTTGGTAATGTGGGCTCAATGGCGGTCTTTCGTGTCGGTGCGGCCGATGCTGAACTTCTGGAGAAGCAATTTGCTCCGGTCTTTGCGGCGCGCGATATTATGGACATAGAAACTTACAATGCCTATATGAAATTGCTCATTAATGGCATTCCGGCAAAGCCGTTTAATGTGCGCACCCCTGGTGTGCCAAAGGTGTCGATTGAACACGTGGATCCACTCAAGCGTCTGTCATATTTGAAATATGGCGGCGATAAGGCTATTGTAGAGGCGGCAATTATGGAAAAGTATAAGAAGGCGCCGGCTGCGACTGCTGCCCCTGTCACGCCTGCAGCTCCGTCTGCACCTGCGTCTACGGCTGCGGCTGTCGCGACCGCACCTGCACCTACGGCACCACTATCATCAATGCCACCCGCGACACCGGTTGCAGCGCCAATAAGTGGAGCTCAGACAGTAGGGGGAGGGCCAACAGCGGCACCAATGCCAGCGCCCACACCCACGGCGGTACAATAAGTTACATCATTAATAAACATCCCATGAAGAACACCCATCAGAAATATGAACGCACGCTCGTTGTTATAAAGCCAGACGGAATTCAGAGAACGCTTGTTGGTGAGATTATGGGGCGCTATGAGCGCATCGGTCTGAAACTGGTAGCACTTAAAATGCTTGCGCCTAAGCCTGACTTTGTTGAGCGCCACTATACCCTTGATCCAGAGTGGATGCGCAAAGCAGGGGAGAAATCCATAAAAAATTATCAGGCCAAAGGAATAAAGCCGCCATCTACTGATCCGGTTGAAGTGGGCCGACAAGTGTTGGGACGTTTGATTCGCTATATGACCAGCGGTCCCGTTATTGCTATGGTCTGGCAAGGTGCGCATGCTGTTGAAATTGTGCGCAAAATCACAGGCAGCACAGAGCCACTCTCATCTGATGTGGGAACTATTCGCGGTGACTATGTGCTTGATTCATATGTTATGACTGATGGCGATGATCGTTCTATTCGCAACCTAGTGCATGCCTCCGGTTCTGTGGCCGAGGCAGGGCAAGAGATTCCATTGTGGTTTAATGAAGCAGAATTGCACAACTATCGCTTGGTGCAGGAGGCTATTCTCTACGATGTAAATCTCGACGGCATTTTTGAATAAACGCACCTACAAATGCCGCGGCACCATGCTGCGAAACAAAGTGGACAGAGCCGCAAGTTGTGCATGAGGAGGGGCGAGGAGTAAAATGTATACAGGATCATTGGAAAAAACTCTATACCAAATTTTTAGGGAGATCGAATCCGTAGGAAAGTGTAGAGCGCTCTGCGTTCTCTAAGCCCTCCGTGAGATCACCCACCTGGATTTTCCAGGTATGTTCCAATGATCCTTCGAAAACATCGCCATACGGCGATTTTTTCGTTTCGACTCTCATCCCTTCATTATTCCTGTTCTTTATTCTGTACATGAAATGTCAAAAAACAGCTCCAATGCTACAATGTGTCTATGAAATTTAAATATACACGTGGCCATAAGCAGGCTTCATCAGAAACTGCGCAATCACCAGTGGATGCACGCGGAGCAGCAGAAAGTGCTGACTCTTCCGGCGGACCGGCAATTACATTTTATAGCGGTGTGGGCACCGTGACTGGCGCCAATTTTCTTTTTGAGGCGGCGGGCAAGCGCATTTTGGTAGATTGCGGCCTCTTACAGGGAAGTGATTATTGCGCCGCTGAAAATCGCGAACCTTTTGGCTACGATCCAAGCAGCATAGACATTCTTTTTGTGACACATGCGCATATGGACCATATTGGACGCATTCCAAAACTGGTGCGCGAAGGTTTTGTAGGTGAAATCTATTCGACACCGGAGACGAGAGCGCTTTCTGAGGTTATGTATCCTGATGCGCTTCACCTTCTCACTGCCGAGGCTATGCGCCTTTCTTTGCCGCCGATCTATGAAGAAGGTGATATTGCACATGCCCTCTCGCTATGGAAGACGCTTTCATACCACACGCCGTTTGAGATCGCGCCTGGCCTTTCGGTGACACTGTATGATGCGGGGCATATTTTGGGATCTTCACTTATTCAGTTTGCCTTCAAGGAAGGGGATGCTATTCGTCGTGTGCTCTTTTGTGGCGATCTTGGCAATTCACCGACGCCACTTTTGCGCGATACGGAAGTGCCGCCAGAGCCGTCCGATATCATCATCAGCGACAGCGTCTATGGTGATCGCAATCACGAGCCGCTTGATGAGCGTCGCTCTCGCCTCAAAAAAGTGGTCAAAGATGCGCTTTCGAAGCAGGGGACATTGGTCATTCCTTCATTCTCCATTGAGCGCACGCAGGTTATTCTCTATGAACTCAACAATCTCGTGGAGAGTAAGCAAATCCCTTCAGTGCCCGTCTTTGTCGATTCACCATTGGCTACACGGGTGACCGATGTCTATCGTGATAGTGTGAAGTTTTTTAATGAAAAAACGCAGCAGCAAATTTCGCACGGCGATGATATCTTTAATTTCCCGAAGCTGGCATTTACTATGACATCGCGCGATTCTGAGGCTATTCGCCGCGCGCCCAATCCAAAGATCGTGATTGCAGGTTCTGGCATGTCGTCTGGCGGCCGTGTCATTAGCCATGAGCGCGAATATTTGCCGGATGCGAAAAGCACTATTTTGTTTGTGGGATATCAGACTGCTGGCAGTCTTGGCCGTCGCATTATGGAAGGTGCGCGCTATGTAAATATAGACGGGAAGCAAATACCTGTGCGTGCGCACGTCGAGCAAATTACTGGCTACTCAGCACATAAAGACTCCGATCATGTAGTGGAATTCATTGCCCAGGCCGGACGCCCAGGCTCGCATGTCTTCGTAGTCATGGGCGAGCCGCGCGCCGCCACATTCTTGTCGCAGCGCCTCAATGATTCGCTCGAAGTAAAGGCGGAAATACCGGAGAAAGGTAAAAGGTACCTCTTGGAAAGTAAAAAGTAAAAGGTAAAAAGGAAAAAATAAGAGGTGAAAAGTGAGCCGGGAGGCATAAAAAGGAAAAGGCGACCATCGTGGTCGCTCTTTCTCTGTATTCCTCTGACTTTTTACTTTATACCTTTTACCTTTTACTTTCTCTACGCTACCTGCTTCAAAATGCGAGAGAAGGTTTCGCGGCTGTTGGTGGCCAAGTCGGCGAGGATTTTGCGGTCGAGAGCAATGCCTTTCTTTTTCAAAGCGCCCATGAACTTGCTGTAGGTGGTGCCGGCTTCGCGGAGAGCGGCATTCAAAACGACGTTCCACTGGCGGCGCATAACGCCCTTCTTGTCGCGGCGATGAGCGAATGCGTGCATACCCGCATGCATAATAGCTTCATAGGCCTGGCGCTCCTTTGACTTAATACCACCGCGGAAGCCTTTGGTGCGGCGCAAAATATTGCGACGTGTCTTCAAGGCGTTTACTGCTTTTTTTACTCTTACCATGGGATTATGAAATAATTTCGTTTAAATAAATGCTGTCTGTGCTGCTATGCTATGCTCTCTTTCGATCTCTCTTACATGCCGCCGAGGAAGCGAGCCTTTGCCTGATTGCTCATATCGATGGCCATCATGCGCTTCTTTGCGAACTGTGCGCGGCGACCCTCTTTTGCATTGAAATGGTTCTGACCTTTGCCGCGAGCGGTGATCTTACCATTCTTGCTGACCTTCAAGCGCTTTGAGTATGACTTATTTGATTTCATGTGATTGATTTATTTTTTCTTTTCTATAACTGCAGTGAGACCTTTCGGACCTTTCTTTGGAGTGTCAGCAATAACGTATTCTTCGGTCAAAAGCTTGAACAATCGCTCCATACGCTCTTTCAGGAAATTGAAGTCCATGTACTTGGCACGGCCGGTGAGGAAGAGGTCCACCTTAATGCGATGGCCTTCCTTGAGCCACTCAGAGGCCTTTTTGGCTTTGAGGGCAAGGTCGTGGTCGCCAGTGCCTATCTTGACCTGAATATTTTTCAATTCAACGGTCTGTGTGCGCGCCTTGGCAGCCTTCTCTTTCTTGTTTTGATCGTACTGGTATTTGCCAAAGTCGGCGATCTTTACGATCGGCGGCATTACATTCGGTGAAATCTCTATAAGGTCAAGCGAAGCCTCATTGGCCAGCTTTAAGGCCTGTTGAATAGGGAGGACACCGAGATTGGCCCCGTCAGCAGAGATTACTCTCACCTCGGCAGCGCGTATCTGATGATTAATGCGTGGGCTAATGTTCTTTTCGATTACCTTATAACGAGCTTATTTTTAGCACGAAAGGGGTCGTTTTGTCAAAGATTTGTAAGACCAAAAAACTTATCCACAGGAAGGCACTTGCACGGTGAACGTACGTTCACTATACTACTATCACAACAAAGCCAAGAGCGAATGCATGCGCGATTGGCAAAGTGAAAGGGTTAATGCGAGACGGGTCATTATTCAAATAACTTTACATTACACACATATGAGCAAATTCGAAACTATCCATACATTGCAGGCTGAAATCAAGCGTTTGAATCGAGAGATTGATCATCGCATTCTTCGTGGGGTGGCCTATCGTAGCGAGGCTCGTCGCCATAAGGACTTGCTTCGTCAGTTGGAGGGCGTCCGTCGTCGTGTGATGTGGGGGAGAGCCTTTTCACTTCTCTCACTCTTCTAAAGTATGAAAGTGATATACTAGAGGCACTTCCTTCCTGACTCCCTTCATGGCTTGATATGAGACTATCTGGTTGCGGGCCCCCACTCGGCACATACAGTGCCGAGTCGCAGTACACAAAATCTCCATGCACGAGCAAATCAAAAAAATAAAAACATTCCTTATTGAGCAGAAGCGCATGCCTTCATATGCAGAGCTTGCCACACTGTGCGGTTTTGCCTCCAAGAATGCTGCATTCAAGTTGGCTACGCGCCTCATCGCTGCAGGGGTAATGGTCAAAGATGCCTCTGGGCGTTTGGTGCCAGGACCGCAGCTTGGTGCTGCCAGTTTCAAAGCAGGCATTGCTGATGCTCCTGGTGCCTCTGGGGGAGCGCACGTATCTTTGCATTCAGGGCAGAGACATGCGGTGCCGAGTCCTCTCAGTGTGCCATTTCTTGGTTTGGTAGAAGCAGGTATACCGACTGTTGCAGAAGACCTACCTGCTGAGACGGTGGATGTGAGTGATCTTATTCCATCTGATCCTGGTAAGTTTTATTTTTTTGAAGTGAAGGGTGAGTCTATGATTGAAGCGGGTATATGTGAGGGTGACTTGGTGCTGGTGGAGCGTGCGGGATCGGGAAGCAAAGAAGCTCGCCAGGGAGATATTGTCATTGCATATGTCGATGGTGGATGGACCATGAAGTATTTCATGCGCACTAGTGCGGGGAAGGTGTTTTTGCGCCCGGCCAATAAGAAGTTCAAGGACATTTTCCCCGAGCAGGAATTGCAGATTGCCGGCGTGGTCAGGAGGGTGGTGAGGAAGGTATAGGAAGAACTATGTAAGTATGTAGGTATGGAAATATGTAAGAAGGAGAGGGGGCAGAATGGAGGGTGGTGAAGGAGTAGAATGAGAAAAGGCTGCATGCGGCCATATAATACGGAAACGGTGGACATATGGCAATAAATATGGTAGTATATAGACTGGCGCGTAAGGATACGCGTTTTTTAGTACCTTGAAATTTTGGTTCATACATCGTCTCAAATTCAACCTCAACTGACAGCAGACTCTCAAACGAAACCTATGAAGACGCCAGATCAGAGGATCCGCCCGGGCTTTTGGCTCGGATTGGTACTGCTGGCACTGGTCGCTGTTATCGTTGCGACCTTGGTCAAAGATGTACAGCAGAAGCCGGCCATGCCGGTAGATGCTGCTTCGGCCGTGGAAATCCCAATGACGGGAGATGTGGTGGTTGCTGCAATGGCACCGCCGTTCGTCACAAACGTTCAGGTCCGCCTGAATGTTTCCTCGAAGATCGGTGCTTTCCCGCGGATGGAACCGCGGGAGCATGCCAGCGCTAGTGCGGGACAGTAATGCCACGCTAGCAAGAACTTTCGGTCACACCAAAACACAGAACAACAACACAGAATCGAAAACGAAAACCATGAAAGCAAACCTCGTACAGCGTTTCTTCGCCATCGTCGGTTTCTTGGCCCTCATTGCCTGCACCTTCAGTATCGCGGCGGTCGCCCAAACGAGCAACACTCCGGCGGTCCCCCAAGTGGGGGACGCCTCGACGGAGATGGTGCAGTCGGAAGCGGCCACACCCACGATCGAAGACATCCCTCCGGACATTTCCATGTTCAGAAGTCTGGAAGTCCTGGCATCGTGGATGGTGACCCAAGTCCGGGCCGCCCAGGTGGGCATTTGGCCGGGCAATCGGGTGGTGAAGTGGTACGACACTTCCTTTAAGGAAGTGGCACGCTGGGGGAGTCCCCAGACATACCAGACCCTTATTGGGGCCCTGAATCGTTTCATCACGGTGGATCTCATCGATCCCATCGAAGGTGTTTCGACCAGTGCGAATCTGGTTGATGCTGCTGGTCACCTGGTGTTCAATGGGAGTACCTTTGGTATGCCACAGGAGATGAAGGTTGGGTTCTACAATACCGACCCCATCACGCTGCAGCCGGCGTATTTCATATACGTGCCGGCTCGTGGAGTGGTCTCGGCGGAGTATATACCGGGACCCGACGCTCCTGAGAGCGATTACCGGCGGTCTCTGAAGATCGACAATGGCTACATGGTCATTCCTTGGGTCATTGCTGGGCGTGCTGGATACATCACCCTGACCTCGAAAGAGGGAAAGGTGGCGGTCTATGACATTCCCACCGGAAAGGTGGTGGGGGTGCACAATCTCATGGTCCACGCATGGTCCACTGGAATTGATGGATACATGAACTTTGGCGAATCGAGTGGTACCATCAATCTGACCGTCGGGAGGGATCAGAATGGGTACGACACGGTGCCGACTGTTATCAGGCGGTGCACACCACAAAACCTCGGCCTGAATGTCGTCGTGGAGACGTCGGGCGGTGTGCGGCCCTACGGCTACAACATTCGGCGGTCGGAAGACACGAGCCCTTATGGGGCGAATGTCATGACACCGGACGGTCGTCTCGATGTGAAGGTGGGTGATCCGGGCGAGTATCGGATCGTGCCGCTCTTCGACGAGAAGGTGCTCCGTAGGGCACCGTCGAAGTTGAATTACTACGATGACGGTGGGAAGGGTTGAAAAACCCTGCTTGGGCCATCAAGGCCCTGAACCAAAATTAGTTTTCTTCTCCTGTCGCCACTTCGGTGGTGATGGGAGATTCCAGAGCCGGATGCGCCATGTGCGTGTCCGGTTTTTCTGTTGGGCTTAAAGTATTTTTATTGTTTTTATAATGGCGGTATATGAAGGTTCTTGTTCTGTGTCTTTGAGATACTGGATTTTCAAGACACCTTTATTTGTGAGTATGTATGTGTGCACCCATGTTCCGCCGGAATACTGATCTGGTAGGGAAACGATTTGAATAGCTTTGTGCCCATCAATTTCGATGGCTTTCATTGAGAGGCGAGGTGTATCTACATCCGAAGCTTCCTTGAGGGTCGGCTGAGCCACCTTTGTTATGAGCATGTCTCCCATCGCTGCACTTGAATGACGTCTCTTGTCTTCAGGTGCGAGCGGTGTAATGGATAATGAATCTTCGGGTCGAGCGTCTTTTTGGATGAAAAAATGAGCCGGATAAGAAAAGGTAATACCTAGGGTATTATCAGTATAGGGAATCCATCGGCCGGTACTTTGCTCTACAGGTGTCCCATTGCTCTGAGGGTGAGGGGAGGTGGTTGGATGAAAGAATCTCAGTGATTTTGTATAGGATAGGTATACCAAGGTTGCAATCACTAGGGTGGTTATACACAAAAGCGGCGCCAGTAACTTTTTCTTAGTATTCATATAGGATAATAGTATTGTATTGTGATGCTGAGTCAATTCTTGCGTGTGGTTTAGATGGCGGAATTGGTCCTTACAGGACCTGGAAAGGCTAGCGTGCACTCGGGCAGCGGCCCTCGCGCACATGCTCAGCCTTTTCAATTCCCGCACGCGAGCAAAGCAGTTTGCTACTCATCTCCACTGCGTGCTGTTATAACAAAACCGCCACGCAGCATGCGTAGCGGTTTTGTAGTACTTGTGGAGATGGCGGGAATCGAACCCGCGTCCGGGCTAGGGTGAGGTAATGCGTCTACGTTGTATTCCGCTTAGGAAACGCGCGAGTTGAAGCGGACAAAAAAATCGCGCGGTGTGCCTCTTTGTCTAGGTGCGCGTCGAGGCGGCGCGCATTGTTTCCGCGAATATGACACTCAGAACGGGGCCGCGGAAGGCCACGTCAGAGCGCCGCTTAGGCGTGAGCGTAAGCGAAGGCGAGGTTGCCTGCTCCAACATATGGAGAAGCAACAGCCGTTGAATTGCTGTTTGCAATTGTAGGTGCAGTTTAAAGAGATGCCCTCTTAACGCAACATTACTACCTATAGTCCGTCGAAGCCGATCATCCCCATTGGAGAAGTAAAAAGTAAAAGGTAAAAAGTAAAAGGTCAGAACGGGGGGGGCGCGGCAGCCGCTCGTGTCCCGCTTCCGTATTTCAAAGTGCGCTCCATGGAGCGATCGTCGTCGCGGCGGCGAATGCTTTGACGTTTATCAAAGTTCTTTTTGCCGCGTGCAACTGCGATTTCAAGCTTAATGGAGCGGCCATAATTATACAAAGAAATAGGGATGAGTGTCAAACCGCGGGTTTTTTCTATGCCGGTGAGATGGGCAATTTCGGCGGCACTGACAAGGAGGCGGCGCTGACGCATGGGGTCATAGCCTTTCGGTGCGTTTTTTTCTTGAAAGGCAGGGATGGAGGCATTGAGGAGGTAGGCTTCATTGCCGCGAATAACGACATAGGCACCAATGAGGGAAGCACGGCCAGCACGTATAGATTTGACTTCAGTGCCCAGCAATTCTATGCCGGCCTCGGTGCGATCGAGGAGTTCATAGTCAAAATGCGCCTTGCGATTGTCGGCATAGGAAGGCCCGCGCGTTTTGATGCGGCGTGCGGGGGAGGTGGCGGGGGTAGAAGATGAGGCGGTTTTCTTTTTCTTTGATGGCGAGGCCATGCCTGTAGAGTAATCTAGAAATGCGCTCATGTAAAAGGTTATGTGGGTCAGAAAGGTGCGGAAGCATGCAGAATCCTTCGGAAGGATGCGGAATGCTGCGGAAGCGGGCAGAAAGGGCCTAGGCTTTATATTTTCTCATTAATCTGTATAATCAGCCTACTTCGTAAAAGAAGCTTCAATACACCGTATGGACCACAATATGCCTGAAAAAAACCAGCCAAAGCAGCCATTACAGCCAAAAAAAGACCTTGAGCCGCAGAGCTCATTTGGAGGCTTTTTCCGTAGCATTATCATTACTATTTTGATCTTGGTGGTGGTGATGGGGGTCTTTTCATATGTGACGGGATCTGGCGCGACGAAAGCAAAGACAGAAGATATTTCTTTGTCGGTCCTTGCTCGCGATATTCAAAATTCAGCGGCGCTTATCAATGCTACAGCCAAAAGCGCAACGGCTGGATCAAATGGCTATGGAAGTGGCACAACGCAGCCATCATTGCTTACTCTTTCTTTGTCGCCACTTGCAACTGCCACAAGCACGTCGGAAAATACAAATGCAAGCTCGACGCCGGTGGGAGTGTTGCCAATTACGCGCATTGTGATTCGCGGGGATGAAGCGATTGCCACCTATACTGACGGTGCATTGAAGCGCGCTCGCAAAGAGAGTGATGCTGCATTCACCGAGACCATGGCGCGCTATGGTGTATTGCCAGCAGAGCGGTCATTGGTGCCTATCGAGGTGGCCAGCCAGAGCGGCTTTGGCTATTGGTTTGTACAAATGGCGCCTTTCGTTTTTCCTCTTATTATTGTGCTTGTTATTTTCTGGCTTCTCACTCGACAGGTAAAAGGTGCCGGCATGCAGGCTTTCAGTTTTGGTCAATCACGCCCGCGCATTATTTTGCCTGATGATACAAAACAAAAAGTGACCTTTAAGGATGTTGCTGGTGTGAAAGAGGCAAAACAGGAGCTTATGGAAATTGTCGACTTTTTGCGCAATCCAAAAAAATTCACCGACATTGGCGCTGTCATTCCAAAAGGTATTTTGATGATGGGTGCTGCAGGTACGGGTAAGACCATGCTTGCACGTGCGGTGGCGGGGGAGGCTGGCGTTGCGTTCTTCTCTATCTCCGGCTCTGAATTCGTGGAAATGTTTGTCGGTGTCGGCGCTTCTCGTGTGCGTGATTTATTTAAAATGGCCAAGGACAATGCGCCGGCAATTATTTTCGTTGATGAAATTGATGCAGTTGGCCGCGTGCGTGGTACCGGTACCGGCGGTGGCAACGACGAGCGCGAGCAAACCCTCAATCAGATTCTTGTTGAAATGGATGGCTTTGAGCCCACTGAAGCGGTGGTGGTTATGGCGGCGACCAACCGTCCTGATGTGCTTGATCCAGCTCTTCTTCGCCCGGGCCGCTTTGATCGCCGCGTGACCATTGACCTACCTGATCGCAATGATCGCGAAGAAATCCTCAAGATTCATGCAAAGAAAAAGCCGCTCGCTGAAGATGTGCGCTTTGCGCTGATTGCAAGCCGCACGCCAGGTTTCTCTGGTGCCGACCTCTACTCTCTGATGAATGAAGCTGCTATTTTGGCTGCGCGCGAGAATCGCAAAAAAGTTGCTCAGTACGATCTCATTCGCTCTATTGAAAAAGTGATGCTCGGCCCTGAGCGCAAGAGCCATCTCTTATCAGTCAAAGAAAAAGAAATTACTGCATACCATGAGGCCGGACATGCTGTGGTTTCATCTGCGCTGGCACATGCTGATCCGGTGCATAAGATTTCTATTATTTCACGTGGTCGTGCCGCGGGGTATGTGCTCAATATTCCTGTTGATGATCGCAAATTCCAGTCGCGCAATGAATTCCTCGATGATATTGCCGTGTCTATGGCGGGCTATGCCACTGAGCGCATGATGTTCGGTGACATTACGACGGGCCCTTCAAATGATCTCCAGGTTGCCACTGCTCTTGCTCGCGATATGGTGACTAAATACGGCATGTCAGACAGCATCGGCGCGCTCGCCTTGGAAGGAATGGGTGGTCGCATGGTGGCAGGCAAAGGCATTGAAGATCGAGACTATTCTGAAAAAGTTGGCGCAGATATCGATGCAGAGGTGTCACGTATTATGAAAGAGGCCTTGGGCCGCGCCGAGGCAACTATTACCAAGCATCGCGCACTCCTCGATGCTATTGCAAAGCGTCTTATTGAAGCTGAGACAATTGAACGCGATGAATTTGAAACTATTTTGGTGGCGCATGGCCTCACGCCAAAGCGCAAAGAAGAGGAGAGTGTGAAGGGTGTAGGTGCTGGTGTTGGTGCGAGTGCAGGTGCGAGCATAAGCGCTGGTACAAATGCGGGCGATAGCACCGCGGCTGCATCGTCATCTGCAAAAGGTGTTGCTGATGCTGCTCTAGGTGAAGCGCTTGCGGAGGAGGGGATACGATAGGGCACCGCTTCATTTGTGGTGGGATATGGATTATGATAGACCATGTTCCTCCAATGCGCCCGTAGCTCAGTTGGTAGTAGCATCGAGCTTATACCTCGAGGGTCCCTGGTTCGAATCCAGGCGGGCGCACACTTTTTCACTATTGCATCCACCTCTTAAAAGAGTAAAGTGGTGGTAGATTTGCACAACAACATTTTGTGACAATGTATGAAACAACGTTATGTCCTTTCGGCGTTCGGCTGTTTTGGTGACTACGTTGCCAACAGT
>CAZKGX010000009.1:0-252 GCA_964552645.1 uncultured Candidatus Saccharibacteria bacterium | reverse complement strand
TTGCTCTACAAACATTTCGTGCAACAACCTTATGAAAAGACACTTCGTCTGTGTTGGTTTCGGCACCTTCGGTGACTATGTAGAAAACAGTTCGGAGGTACTTGTGCGGGCCCTTGCCGCCAAGCCTCCTCGTGATTGTGCTATAACTTCAGTCATCTTTCCTTGCCACATACCATCACCGAAAGAAGATCGAGCGCGACTCTTGTTGGAGGTGTGTAAACCTGATGCGACGGTGGGGATCATTGCTTTCGG
>CAZKGX010000008.1:13506-17049 GCA_964552645.1 uncultured Candidatus Saccharibacteria bacterium | reverse complement strand
TTTTAAGTATTTTTGTATTTTATTTTGATTACATTAAAGGCACACAGAAGGCTGATAGTATCGGTTTCCCCTTCTTCGTATGCATACCCTTAGCATTTACATTACTGATTATAATAACAAAGAGAGGAATGTCTCATTGGGTAAGCAGCCTTCTTGCTGGTATATACATTCTTGGTGCTCTCGCAACAAGCTACTTATGGGGTTTCGATCTTCCTGCGAGCATGCTACTTGATGTACTTGCCATCGTAATTTCTTCTGCTCTTCTTGGTACCCGCTTTGGTCTTTATGCCACATGCATTATTGGCCTCGGTAATATAATCATTGGCACACTGCAAATTCAGGGCATACTCCACTACAGTTCAAATTGGAGAAATGTGTCCCCGACCCCAGATGATCCTTTTGAATACACGATTTTCCTTTGTATTGCAATGATCCTCTCTTGGCTTTCCAATCGTGAAATTGAGAGTGCTCTGAAAAAAGCTCGCGCTTCTGAAATAGCATTGGCAAAAGAGCGTGATGATCTCGAGATTACTGTAGCAAAACGAACCGAAGAATTACGAATCGCACACCTAAGAGAGTTAAATCAATCCAGAGCATTTATAGAATTCGGCAAACAAGCAAGTGGTGTCTTCCACGATATTATTAGTCCATTAAACGCTCTTCATCTGTATATAGAAAAAGCCTGTCTTATAGACAAACAGATCCACAATAAAGATGCTGGCACGATCGAGTTACACGACGCCATGCGCTGCATCGATAAAGCAAAAAATACATCTCAACGCATGAAGGAATTACTTTGCTGCGCAAGATCATCTGTACGTTTTAATGAAACATCCTCAACATTTTCTCTCTCTGAGATAGTCGCTACACTTCTCTTGTTTGGGCCGAGAGCCGTTCTGGAACAAGCCATTTGTACGATCATAGACAATGCCCTCGATGCATTAAAGGGAGCAATTGAAACGTGTGAGAAAAAGATAATTTCAGTCACCACAGACATTACCGATCAGAACATATTGATCTCAATTACAGACACTGGCCCTGGAATTATAAAATCATTACTACCTGGTTTATTTCAACCATTTCATAGTACAAAAGGTGAAAGTGGCACCGGCATTGGACTTTACTTAGCAAAAGAATCTCTTAAGCATTACTTTAATGGGACAATTTCATACAGCGAAGCATTACCGCACGGAAGCATATTTACTATCTCACTACCAAAAGACATTATTCTCACCCCACAGTAAGATATCATCTCAACGTATCATTGAGGTTTTTATATCCAAAAGAAAATCACCCGAAGAGATCTGCTATTTTGAAGTTTGGAAATATTTCACAATTATTTATAAAATCACAGATGAAATCTCAGACACAGGCACGCAAAATGCTTTCAGGGGTGAATTGTCTCTATACTCGGTTGTATATTTTTGTGTAATTGCTGTCGCCAAATTATTGAACATCAAATGCAATCAAAGTATAGCACCCTCGCATCTTATTTCCTCTTTGAAAATTACACACAAGAACATACAAAAAGATAACTTACGACGAACACACCCCTCCTTTTTTCTATTTCCATCCATTGGAACCTCTCTGCATCTGAAAAGTTTTGGAATGGTGGGGTATATTATTCAGACGATTTCATTCAGACATCTCCCGCAAGGACTTCAAATACGCGATAATCACCTCTGGGGCCTCACTAGATTTTTAAGATATTTTACGCTTATGCGACAACTCTCTGACGACGCCGCAGATTGGTTTGAGGATATAGAATTATTTATAAAGAAACCACTCAGTAAAGACCCTCTATTCCTGGATAAACTCTCAAAACATTATCACAATAAGATCTCATTTAGGTACGCGGAGGCAATCCTGTTTTATGCTTCAAAGACAAGATACTTCTCAAAGATTCCCGCGGTAAAAGAATTTATTTTAAACCCAGTACTTCTCTCATCGATAATAGAACGTATGGCCTCCCCCGCCGAAAAGATATATAATCAGCATATAGCCGGTATATATTCATAATCACGTAGGACCTCTACGCACAATTTCCATGTCGCCATCATTCCTCAAGTCCCCTGCAGTCAATAATCCAACCGTTGTTGCCGCTACCATTATCGGTATCGTCCTCCTTATCCTCGGCATGTTTGGTGTCTATGTCGGCGGTCGCATTTCAAATAAAGGCAATGCCCTCTCGGTGACCGGTTCCGCAGAGCGCATCGTCACTTCAGATATGGCCAAGTGGCGCATTACCCTTCGTGAGCGCGCTCAGAACACCTATACCAACGTCGCCGAGCAGCTTGCAACCGAAATCGGCACCGTAAAGGCCTATCTCTTGAAAAATGGCATTAAGGCCGAAGAAATCACCATTGACCCGCCACAAACCAATGATCTTTGTGCCCACAGCCCACAGGGATATAGCGACTGTAGCTATGGCGTCGTCGGTCGTGAAGGATTCCAGACCATTCTTGTTGAGACAAGCGATGTACAGAAGATTGCTGCATTGGCCAATAAAGTCTCTGTCGACCTCGCCAATGCCGCCATCACCAATCAGCAAGTCGAATACTATTACAATGCCCTCAAGGATTTGCGCTTAACCCTCTTGAATGATGCTACTGCCAATGCCCGCGCTCGCGCCGCAGAAATCGCCAAGTCATCAGGCAGCTCACTCGGCTCCCTCGTCGCCGCTTCAACCGGTGTCTTCCAAGTAACCGCCAAGAACTCAGTCGACGTCAATGATTACGGTATCTATGACACCAGCACCATCGAAAAGAAAGTGACCGCCGTCGTCCGCGCTTCATTTAGAATCAACGATTAACTCGTTCTCGTCTCGTTCTGACTTTTTCCCTTTTACCTTTTACTTTTTACTTTATCTATGAATTGGCTCACCTATGCATTTCTTGCCGCATTGGCCGCCGCTTTGGTAGGCGTCTTTTCCAAGATTGGCATAAAAGAGGCTGATCCTGCCGTGGCCACAGCTATTCGCGGCATTACCATTGCCGTCTTCATGCTTGGCATGGCTCTTTGGCTCGGTAAATTGGGCGGAATAGGAGAGCTCTCTGGACGCACCCTCTTCTTCCTTATCCTCACCGGTATTGCAGGTGGCCTCTCATGGCTCTGGGGCTTTATGGCCCTGAAGGCAGGCGGCGATGCTACTGCCGTCAATGCCATCGATCGCACCAGTATTATTTTCCTAGTGATCTTTGCGGCGCTCTTTCTTAGCGAAGCATTTACCTGGACCAAAGCAGCCGGCGCACTCCTTGTCGCCATGGGCGCCTTCCTTCTCACTGTGCCATTTGAAAAAATCCGCACTCTTCTGACCTTCGTACATAAATAAATAGCACGCATGCCTGTGTCCATTCCCGCGCGCATTTTCCATGCGTCTTTTGCATGCGTGCACGTTGCGTATTCGTATATAAAAAAGAAAGGAGAAGGTCCCGCTGTGTGGCGAACCTTCTCCTTATTTTCGGATTTCCATTAACGTTGTACTCCTTCCTGCGCAGGGTCGCGACAGCTCCATGATTTAATTTGAGCCGCCGGGCACTCTTC
>CAZKGX010000008.1:3493-13496 GCA_964552645.1 uncultured Candidatus Saccharibacteria bacterium | reverse complement strand
ACATAGAAAAAGGAAGGAGGAGGCCCCAAAATGGACAGGCCTCCCCCGTGAGGGTACGATGCAGTTTTAATTGCACGCGTTTTCCGTTTTTGCTCAGCAACGAAGTCTCATTTTATAGAGTCGTCGGACGCCTTCCCGGAGGCTCACCCCTTACGGCCCGTGTTCATGGACATCCTTCCCTTCCCAAGCCAAATGACTTGGAAGAGAGGTCAACGTTCCCGGAGCGGTCTGGCTAGCAAGCCACATATAAAATAATACGACTGACCAAAAATCGCAAGGCTCTACGTCACCTCTCGCCCCCCCTCACACTTCCATACCTACATACTTCCATAGTTCCACACTTTCCCTTTATTCGTATCGCAATGCCTCAATAGGATTGAGTTTTGAGGCGCGCTGCGCAGGATAATATCCAAAGACAATACCAATCAGCGCCGCCACACCGAAAGCCAAAAGCACTGAAGTGAGTGACACTTTTGTTTGCACAAGCCCCGTCAGTGAAAAGCCCCACGCTATACCCCACCCCAGCAATATACCCACTACACCTCCAATTAACGTAAGCATAATCGCTTCAGCCAAGAACTGGCGATTGATATCGCGACGACGCGCGCCCACCGCCTTACGCAAACCGATTTCGCGCGTACGTTCGGTCACTGTCGTCAGCATCATATTCATAATGCCAATGCCGCCCACCAATAGCGATATACCTGCCACTGCAGCCAGCAAAATAGTAAATGTCTGCGTCACTGTCGAAGCGGCCGCCACAATATCGGCCTGATTCAATGTGCTAAAGTCCGCCGCGGCCACATCGCGTATTTTATGGCGCTCAAGGAGGAGCGTAGTGATATCAGCCTGCAGGGCCGTCATACTATCGGCATCGCTCGCTTGCACACTAATAGTACTCACATACTCATCGCCCGCCAAAAAGCGCTGCGCCGCAGACAGCGGAATAAATATCATATCGTCTTGGCTACCAAATCCAGAGCCACCCTTGGCAGCCGTCACACCAACCACGCGAAACTCCATCCCTTTAATGCGCACCGTCTTATCGATAGCATCCGTATCCACCCCAAAAAGGTCATCGCGCACGGTAGGCCCAAGCACTACTACTTTTGACGAGCCACGCACATGCTGATCAGTGATGAAGGTGCCACTTGCCACGGTAACATTGCGCACAGCAGGATAATCAGGAGTCACGCCCACCACGGAGGTATTGGTATTGGTTCCCTTTGCCGTCACTTGATAGCGACCAGAGAGCTCTGGTGCCACCAGCTTGGCATTGAGCACTTGCGAAGCAATTGCCTCAGCATCGGCCGTCTTCAATGTGCGCGCACTTCCACGACCGCTACTTACCTGAAAGCCAGGACCACGCTGCTGGCCAGGCATGACCATTACCAGATTTGAACCAATAGACTGAATATTTGCCTGAATCGTCTGCTGCGCCCCCTGCCCTATAGACACCATGGCAATCACCGAGCTAATACCAATCACAATACCCAGGATTGTGAGGCCTGAGCGCACTTTATTGGCCGACAAGGCCGTGTATGTTTCGCGAATAAGGTCAGTGAAATGCATAAAGAGAAAGTAAAAGGTAAATGGTTAAAAGTAAGCGTAGCTTCTTCCGACTGCACTCGGATGTCATGCCTGCAAGCAGTCACGCCATCCATCGTTTGTCGGAATAAAAGGATAAGGTATAGGACGAGAGGAGAAGCAAACCATGGGCATATTTTCCTACTTACATACTTCCATACCTACACACCTACATACTTTTCTCATGCCGTTGATCGGCCATGAATAATTCTGCGGCTATGCCCGCGACCATCTTGCACGATCTGCCCATCACGAATAAAAATAATACGCTCCGCATGCTCGGCCACATCATTTTCATGCGTAATGAGAATAATAGTACGCCCCTGCTCTTTATTGAGACGCTGGAATGTGCCGAGAACGATTTCACCTGTCTTTGTATCGAGATTTCCTGTTGGCTCATCGGCAAGGATAAGGGCCGGATCATTGACCAAAGCGCGCGCAATAGCCACACGCTGAATCTGTCCACCAGAGAGCTGATTGGAAAGATGATGGAAATGCTCTGCATCAAGGCCGGCAGCGGCGAGAGCGGTCTTGGCGCGCTCTTCGCGTTCTTCTTCGGCTATATTGGCATCGTAAATGAGCGGCAACATGGCATTGCGAAGTACGGTCGTGCGCGGAAGCAGATTAAATGACTGAAAGACGAAGCCTATGTGCATGCGGCGAATTTCAGCCAGCTCATCGTCGCCCAAAGTAGACATGTCCTTACCATTAAATATATATGTGCCGGAGGTCGGCGTATCAAGCGCTCCCAAAATATGCATGAGCGTGGACTTCCCTGAACCAGACGGCCCCATAATGGCCACAAATTCTCCTTCTTTGATTTCAAAACTGACCCCACGAAGTGCATCGAAGGACACATTGCCGTTTACGTATTTTTTTGTGACGTCTTTAATCGATATCATGGGAATAAGAGAGCGCTGCGACACTATCTGCCGCCTGCATTGACACGCACAGCGCTGGTCGCTCCGCGTGGCGCGCTAAAGAGTGAATTCTGATTGCTTGTAGTGGTTGTCTTAGCACCAGTCGTAACTGTCTTTGATACAATCCGATCCCCTTCCGCAAGACCGGAAATAATTTCGGTGGCCGTATCACCAGAAATACCGATAATAACCGGAATGCGGCGCGGCCCTGCCACAGAGGTGACAAGCTCAGTGCGGCGCAAAGCAAAGCGAGCCGCCATAGTGGTAGTTGAGAAGGTAGTGCTTGCATTGGCAGCGCCAAAAATGCGCGTGCTGGTTGAGAACGCCAGACCACCGTCAGCAGTGCTTGAAGCAAAACGCATGCGGCGATTTTGGCCTGTACGTGTCGATGTAGAGAAGCCGCCTGTAGTTCCAGTGGTCCCATTTGAAAGAGCGGCTCCTGTTGCTGTGGCGCCTGTTGTAGAGGTCGTGGTCACCGGCACTCCATCATCAATCACCTCAACATAGGTAGTGTCGCCCTGTGTCTTAATAGCAGAACTTGGCACATAGAGCACACCATCTTTTTCTTCGGTTACGATGACTGCGCTCACACTCATGCCCGGCTTGATCTCGGCATTATCAGTAGCAAAACTAATTTTGACTGCATAGGTCACCACTCCTTGTGATACCGTGCCGACCGTATCAACATCAGAAACCGTACCCATCACCGTCAGACCATCAATAGCATCGAAGGTGAGCGTGGCCTTCTGCCCCACCTTCACCTTTGCCGCATCCACTTCATTCAAAGAAAGCTCGGCCAATCGATCATTGGTGATAATAGTAGCGATAGTGCCGCCCGATGAAATAGAATCACCTTTTTTGAGGGTAATCTTTGCTACCACACCGTCAAATGGTGAGCGCGGCGTATAGTCAGCCAGCTTCTCCTCAGCGTCACGCAAAGCGTTTTGACGCTGCTCTACCGAAAGCTGTGCCGAGCGAATATCAAGCTTATCAGCACCATTTTTCAAATCAGCAAGAGAAGCAGTACGCTCCTGCACCGAATAGGTGGCTGTCGTCATGGACGTGGTGATATTGAGCAAGGTGAGCAAATTACTATTTGTTTTTGACGTATAGCCCGACAAAATCGTTTGATGCGACGTTAAAGCAGCGGGCACGGACAAGCTGCGCTCAGTCAATTTATCTTTCACGAAGCTCAAGAGATCGCCGGCGCTTTTTACCGCTTCAGAAATGCTCTTCGTGGTGGTATACGTCTCTTTTATAAGAGAGGCGATCTCATCGCGCGAAGCAGTGCGATTGGTGGCGCGATATTTCAAAAAGGTAGCATCGTAGGCGGCGCGGGCAGCAATATATTTTGCTGTTGCATCATCGCTAAACTTTATTACTTTTTCATCGTAATTTTTGACCATATCGACATAGGCAGCGATATTGCTCTGATCGCTACTCTTGCTCACTGTTTTGCCATAGAGCAGATCCTGAATGCCGCTCACAATATCTGGCAAATCAATAAAAGCATTTGATACGGAATTGAAGCCATCATCATATGACTTATCAAGATCAGAACGGGCCTGATTGAGATTGTTTTCTGCTTGGACAATGTCAATTTCATCGGCGGGCTTTACGGTCTTTTCAAGGCTAATTTCGGCAGATTCAAGACTTGCACGTGCATCACGCACTGCCTTTTCTGCTTCGCGTGTATCGAGACGCACGAGCGCTTGCCCCGCAATCACCGGCATGCGATTTTCTACCAACACCGAAAGGACATCGCCAGAGGCTTTAGCCTTCACGTCCACCTGGCTACTTGCAGCCACCTGCCCCGTACCGGTGACGGTAGCTGAAACATGGCCACGCTGTACCGCAGAAAGCTGATACTGCGCCTCGGCTGTTCCCGCGCTCGATCGAAAGAAGGCAAAATAGCCGCCCACCACAAGTACGGCAAGTACAAGAGCAGTGCGCAGTTTTTTGCGACGCGCAGCAAGGAGTGTGCGTCGTACAAAGCCGGGACGCGAGGCTGAACGTTCAGATGTTGGATTCATTGGATTAAAAAGGTGCACTAATAAAAGCCCTTAATACGCCCCTGTCTTATACATCATATTGGAAGAGGTACTCATCATACCATTCAAATGCATTGTTTCAGGATCAGGCATAATGCGAATCAATTTTGCAGCAATGCGACCTGTCGTATCTGGCGCGCCGACCACCACCACAAATGAGCCCTCTGTAATATCTGTTGCTTTGATAGTGCTGCGGAATTTACGGACAATCGTATCGTCGCCAACAGTAACCACTTTTTCTGTTCCGTCATTTTGCTCAATGACCATATCTGGCAATGTAATACGAAGCACTTCCCCGGCCGCGCCGTGGGCCTCAAGGTATTGCGGCTTCATCATATCTCTCATAGCATCAACCCCGCCCATAAAGGCACCCTTACCTGGACCGCCGCTCGTGGTAACCGTGCTACAACGAGTACCCTCTGCCCCTCTCATACAGCGCGTACTCACGTGTTCTGTAGGACCGCCCTGGAACATGCGATAGTATCCGTCGCCAAGACGACCAGAATATTCTGCCTTATGGTAGCCGAGCGAAAGGCCAACCTGGAAAATAAGAAGCGCGACCGCCACACCACCAAGAATCCATGCAATGCGCACGGCAGACATTTTTTTGATTTCCGCGCGCATGCGATCGACAAATGAATGATGCGTCTCGTGCTTTCCTTCATGTGCCGCCGTATGATTGTGATGATTTTGTGTTTCCATGTGTGTTTTTTATGTTTATGCTTCTACAAATACATATAAATTAATCGGAGCCGAACGATGCACCTATACAGCCTGGCGCATAGGCAATCCCGCATGCCATCCCTGTGCATAGCCAGCCCTCATAAAGCGAGCACATGCATAGGCAAAGAGTGCCAAAGAAAGGATTGTTGCCGCAACGCCAAGCACAGGCACCGATTCAAGGATAGCGAAGGTAAGATATTTCCAGTGCACAAACATAGTCGGCATATCAGAAAGAATAATACTAAGATAAGAAAAGAGTGCTGTCTGCGACGCCGACACATACGCCTCAAAACCAGTAAATAGTGTAGAAGCAATACCCACCACCATAAGGAGGCCAGCCCCTATACGAGCGCGGCGGCGGCGCGCCACTTCAAGTGTTTCTATGCGATGCATAATGCGCTTTTTGAGTGCTTTTGCATTGTAATTCATCTTCATAATTTCTTTATTTTTTCTTTCAGAGATATTCATATGCTTCTTTGTATACTATATACGTGGCATGTGGTTATTTTGGTGCAGATAATCACAGTTGCCATTGTTGTGTAAATAAGGGGAGGTCTTGTCATAGGCCATGGCAAGACAAGAAAAGATCAGGCTGGGCTTTCTTTTTTCTTAAATATACGACGCAATTTTTCAAGCCCGCGGCGATGATGGCTCTTTATGGTGTGCAAGGGCTTATTGAGCATGCGCCCTATCTCGGCAAATGTCATCTGCTCTTTATAGTAGAGTCGTATTGCCTGCTGCTCATTATCCGAAAGAAGTCGTAATGACTCCCAAGCGGCTTTTTCATCTTCTGCTGCTATAAGCTCTTCAAAACGAGAAAGGGAGCCATCGTCGACGGTTTCAAATAGGATATTGATACCCTCTTCATTTTCAAATGAAGACATAGCCGTGTCCTTCTTACGGCGCGCACTATCAAGTGCCACATTACGTGCAATGGCAAGCAGCCATGCCTTGAGACCACCTGGCAATCCAGGTGTATATCGATGCGCCTTTTGCCATGCACGCACAAAAACCTCCTGCACAGCATCCTCAGCCTCATCTCTGTCGCGCACAACATAAAACACCCTGGTAAACACCGGTTTCGAATAACGATCAATAATGTGCGCGTAGTGCGAGGTCTCCCCTTTTTGCACTAAATGCATAATTTCATCATCGGACAATACCGTATTCATATACATAGTATATACGAATACTATATACCAAGTGGTGCGAGACAAAGACGAGAAAATAAGGTCTTATTTTTGCGCCACATGCACTGACAGCGCATCAATACCAACCACCTGACGTATGTGAGTAAAACCATCTTGCTGTAGTCGCTTATAGAGACCGCGATGCAATTCACCGATTAATTGCGGGCCTTCAAAAATCATTCCGGTAATAAGTTGCAAGAGTGATGCCCCAGCGCGAATTTTGGCGTATGCATCATCAACATTAAAAATACCGCCGCATCCCACGATGACAAAGCGTGTACCAAAATGTGAATACACAGCCTTAATACGAGAGGTGCTTTCGTCGCGACATGGCAGGCCACTGATATTGCCCGGCGCTTTATAGGCAGCGATTTCCTCAGGCACCAGCGTAGGGTTGCTGCGATTTTTTTGCAAATTAGAAAAAATAAGACCGGTCACGAAGGCAAACGGGCGCGCCACCTCGGCAAGTGCCACCGCTTCAGCATCGCTATGGCCAAGCGGCATTTTTATAAACAACGGTCGCTTAAAAAGATCCCCCTCAATGATAGGCTGCAGAGCTTCCAGGGTGCGTTGCAAAGCAGCGGGTTCCGTCAACGCTATAGAATGACAGAGATTTGGACAACTAATATTCAGCTCAATATAGTCAAAATCAGGCGAAACCAGAGCGCGGCTATATGCCTGTGCCAGATCAGCCACAGCATCATCAACACTGCGTATAGCAGGGTTATTTGTAGTACCAAGACTCAGACCAACAAGATACGAAGAATGCATTGACCCTTGCGCGTGCGCACTACGACGCGCCCGATGGAGACGGGGCAATATCTTTTCTATGCCATCATTTTTGAAGCCCTTATTTACCATGAGACCCTTTGAACGCGGCAAGCGGCCAAGTCGCGGTCGAGGATTTCCTTCATAGGGCAAATGCGTGACAGTCCCCACCGTACCGAAACCAAAATCGATAGCAGACAATATATTCATGAGCTCGGCGCGATAATCAAATCCCGCAGCAAGACCGATCGGCTTCTCAAATACACGATTCCCTATGGTCTGTCGAAATGCCCCATCAAGCGGCGGCTTCTCAGAGTAAAAATAAGAAAGCAATGCGCGAGACCATGCATGCCTACCAAGAAAATGACCACAGCGAAGAGCCATGTGATGCACCATTTCTGCATCCATCAAGAAAAAAATTGGCTTAAGGATATATCTATAAAGAAGACGCGTCTTCCATGCAGCGAGGCGGCGTAGCAATGCCATACCTCAATTTAAGCACAAAACAGTAAGAATTCAATATATACCCGCGATTACACGCCACCTCTCCCTGCAGCCCAGTATTTCTGCGCGCCACAATCTACCTCCACGCACCGAGTATAAGGCCGAATACAATAAAAATAACCAGCTGATAGCCCGCTTGGATAAGAAAGCGTGCCCATGAGCGCTTTGCACTTTCATTATTCCACATTGCTGAGCCAGCAAGCGTTGGGACAATAAAGGCAATCCATGTCCAAAAGACACCCATCATAGCGGCGCCACGCATAATGCCCTGCATATAATGCGCAAGCACCCATACCTGAAAGAGCGTTATTAAAAATTGCGTGATATAGAGCGGCAAAGCGCGCTTCTGCATTTTTTTGCGCTCAGCCATGTCGCTGGCCGTAGCTCCAATTACTTTTGCCCATGCTTTTCCAAAAAGCGGACCGTACCACAATGCGCCAATACCCATAGCCGCAATACCACACACCAAAACAGCCCAATAATTAATGATCATAAATATGTGCTTTGTATATAAATACTACAAAGACATTATACAAGCGCACCCTCCTTCTTCAAAATAGCTTTTTTGCGCGCTGCGCCGCGATTATAGCCGCCGGTCTTTCCATCAGAACGAATCACGCGATGGCACGGTATAGAAGGGTCGTAATTTTTATTTAAAATAGTGCCGACCGCTCGAAATGCTCGCGGTCGCAAGGCACGCTTCGCCACCTCCTTATATGTCAGCACCTGGCCGCGCGGAATAGAGCGCACCACCGCATGCACGCGCAAAGTGAAGTCGCTTTGTGGGCTGGCATTTATTTTTCCCATCGCAAATTGATGTATTCATGCGCCTCTTTTACCTGCAATTCCTGTGTGGCTGCAGCAATACGCACGAAAAATTCTTGGCGGCCATTGTAACTCACATATGCCGGCGTTCGAGCAGGTAATACATCCACGCGACAGACCGAGGCCGTGGGCAGGCGCACAATACGAGCAGACACAAAGGCAGAATGACCATTGCCCAACATATTGCCAATAAGCTGCCCTAGATGCAAAAGAAAACCATCCTCGTCTTTTTTGCGCATGGTCTGTATATCCTCCATCAAACCAATAACACGCTTAGCATCATCCACCCCAATAATAAGCGTACCGCCACGAGCATTCATAAAACCAGCCACCGACTTTACAATGGTATGTTCAAGCTCTTTATTAACTTGATGCGTCTTGAAATCCCAACGCAATGATGACTTGAGTTCAAGCTGCTCATTTTCACCTTCAGCAATCATACGTTCGGTAGATGCATTCGAAAAATGTCGCTTATACATCCAGCGGAATATAGTGGCCAAAGTAATGAGTACTTCTATAAGCAATGAGCCGAAAATATTGATGCTCTGATACTGCGCCATGGTCATCACTGAAAACTGCCTATAGAGCGAGGCAAAATCAATCAAATACGCCATAGCAAGCAGTGCCACCGAAGAAATGATATTAATCGCCAATATGTGCACAAAAAGCTCTCTCACCCCATCCTGGGTTAAGATCACTTTTATCCGGTAATAAATGTTTGCCGGTGCAAGCATGGTAGGTGTATATAAATAATACTGTCAGATTGTTGCTTTTGGTGCAACTTTATTCACGAACAAGAACTGCGACTAGCCCGCATACCAGTAGTACGTATTAATATTCAATAGTAATCGGAAATGACACAGAAGCATCGTGCTCCGGCATACCAGAAGGATTGTCTTTGACTAGGACAAGTGTTGCTCGTCCTATAAATGATTCAGGTGCTTTGATGGTAGCGCGGAATGGTACAAACTCTGCCGTCATCCAATCCCCCTCTGCTGTCGCAATACCAGTAAAAATTGCTTTCCCCTTACTATCGAGCACTCGTACAGGAAAAGATCCCTCGAAAAACCAATATCCACGGGCTTTTCCAATGACAGAAAAGGTTTTGCCGGTCACTGCTTCAGGGTATGGCAATTCTACCTGTATGTCTTTGCCGGTGGCATTGGTATAAAGTATGCCTGACTGATTCTGTTGCGATAGAGTTGTCGTTGCCGTGCCTGTTGCTGTTGGATTTGAAGAGAGTGAAGGCGAAGGTGACGGCGACGGCGAAACAAATACCCCTTCACCTGGCATAGCCTTTGCATTGATAAAGAGCACATATAATCCAGCCGCAATGGCGCATAATGCGGTCACCACTGCTATCTTGGTGCGGCGTCGTGCCATATGGTTTTGTGTTGTTTGAAAAAATAACATGGCAGGTTAATTATAGCAGGAA